>DATINU010000125.1:0-14830 GCA_035473955.1 Allosphingosinicella sp. | reverse complement strand
GGTCGCGCGCGGGATGGGGCGTCCCTGCGTCTCCGGTGCGGGGTCGCTGGCGATCGATTACAAGACGAAAAGGATGCACGTCGGCGCGCACGAGATCGCCGAGGGCGACGTGCTCACCATAGACGGCGCCTCGGGCGAGGTGATGCTCGGCGAAGTCGCCACCGTGCAGCCCGAACTGGTCGGCGATTTCGGCACGCTCATGGCCTGGGCGGACAAGAAGCGCCGCCTGCGCGTCCGCGCCAATGCCGAAACACCGCTCGATTGCCGCACCGCGCGCGAATTCGGCGCCGAGGGGATCGGCCTCTGCCGCACCGAGCATATGTTCTTCGACGCCGAGCGGATCCTGAACGTCCGGCGCATGATCCTGGCCGAGGACGAGGCCGGCCGCCGCGCCGCGCTCGCCGATCTGCTGCCCGCCCAGCGCGGCGATTTCGCCGAGATCTTCCGGATCATGGCGCCGCTCCCTGTCACCATCCGGCTGCTCGATCCGCCCTTGCACGAATTCCTGCCGCACGGCGACGAGGAGATCGTCGAGGTCGCGGCGGCGGCGGGCGTTTCGGAAGAGGCGCTGCGCCGACGCCTCGCCGAGTTGCACGAGTTCAATCCGATGCTCGGCCATCGCGGCTGCCGGCTCGGCATCACCTATCCCGAGATTTACGAGATGCAGGCTCGCGCCATCTTCGAAGCCGCGGCCGACGTGGCTGGGGAGGGGGAGGCGCCGGTCCCCGAGGTGATGGTCCCGCTCGTCGGCACGAAAGCCGAGCTGGCGATCATCCGCGCGCTGATCGAGCGGACGGCCGAAACCGTCTGTGAAGAGCGAAAGGTTGAGCTTAACTATTCCATCGGCACGATGATCGAACTGCCCCGCGCCGCTTTGGCCGCCGGCCAGATCGCCGAGGCGGCCGAATTCTTCAGCTTCGGCACCAACGACCTGACGCAGACCGCCTTGGGCGTCAGCCGCGACGATGCCGCCCGTTTCCTCGGGGAATATGTCGAAAGGGGCATCTACGCCCGCGATCCCTTCGTCAGCCTCGACGTCGAAGGCGTCGGCGAGCTCATCTCGATCGCGGCGGAGCGGGGCAGGGCGGCCCGCCCCGGCCTCAAGCTCGGCATTTGCGGCGAACATGGCGGCGATCCGGCCAGCATCGCTTTCTGCGAGGCAATCGGCCTCGATTATGTCAGCTGCTCGCCCTATCGCGTGCCCATCGCCAGGCTGGCGGCGGCGCAAGCGGCGCTCAGGGCCGGCGGATAGGAGGGCCATGATGCGCAAGACCCTGCTCGCGGCGGCGGTCGGGTTGCTCCTCGCCGGCGCGCCTGCCGTGCAGCCGCTCCCGGCCCGCGCTCCGGCGACGGTGACGCTCGCACCGTGCCGGCTGCCGGGCGTGGATGAGGAACTGCGCTGCGGCGTCCATCGCGTCCCCGAGAACCGTGCGACCCGCGGTGGGCGAATGCTGCCGCTGAAGATCGTCGTCCTGCCCGCGCGCCGGCCGAATCCGGCGCTGGGGCCGATCTTCTACCTTTCGGGCGGTCCCGGAGAAACGGCCACCGAATCCGTCGAATATCTTGCCCGGGCGGCCGAGCGCGAAGAGATGGACGTGGTCTTCGTCGATCAGCGCGGCACCGGCGAGGGCCACTTCCTCGGCTGCCCGCCGCCGCCCGGATCGGACGAAAATCCGGAAAACTATCTGAAGGGGCCGTTCGATCTGCCGAATGTGCGCGCCTGCCGCGACCGGCTCGCTTCGGCGTACGATCTCAGCCGCTACGGCACCGCCGCCTGGATCGAGGATCTCGACGAAGTCCGGCGCGCGCTGGGCTATGACCGCATCAACCTCAGCGCCGGCTCGTTCGGCACTTATGCGGCGCAGCGTTATATCCGGCGCTACGGCCGTCATGTGCGGGCGGCCTATCTGCTGAGCCCGGTCATTCTCGCGAACCGCACCCCGCTCTACATGCCGCGTGACGGCCAGGCGGCGCTCGAGCGGCTGTTCGCCCGATGCGAGGCCGATGCCGCCTGCCGCGCGGATCATCCGCGTTTCCGTGTCGACTTCGCGGCTGCGCTGGGACGGCTGCGGCAAGGGCCGGTGGAAGCCTCCATCCGCCATCCGGTGACAGACGCGCAAACGACGGTGCGGTTGACCGAGGCGGGCTTCGTCGATGCGGTGCGGGTGTTCCTCTACCGCAGCGAAACGGCGCGAAGGCTCCCCAGCCTCGTCGCGCAGGCCGCCGCTGGCGATTATGGCGCCTTCGCCGATGCCGCCGTGCGGGGCGCGCGCGGCTTCTACGGCGGCGTTCGAATGGGCGTCGGGTTGGCGGTCACCTGCAACGAATTCGTCAACCGGATCAGCGACGAGGAAGTCGCCCCGGCCGCAGCGGGCAGCTTCCTCGGGCGGTTCCGGATCGATGCGCAACGGGCCGCCTGCGCGATATGGCCCCGCACCGTGCGGCCGCGCGACGATCTCGCGCCGTTCCGCTCCGCTGTGCCCGCTTTGCTGGTGACCGGCGATGCCGATCCGGTGGCGCCGCCGTCATGGGCAGAGCAATTGCGGGCGGCCTTGCCCAATGCGCTCCATCTGACCGTGCCCGGGGCAGGCCACACCGAAGAGACGCCCTGCATCGAGCGCATTCGCGCCCAATTCTTCCGCGCCGGCACGGTGCGCGGGCTGGACACCGCCTGCATGGTTGACGTTCAGCCGTGGGCGTTCGAGCCTTAGAGCGGGGCGGGATCGTTCGTGTCGCGGCGCCTCGCTTCGTCGCGGGTGGCGGCGTTGCGGAGCGAGTCCACTTCTCTGCCGTCGCGGCGGAGCTGGGCGTTCTCCGCCTCGACCTCCTCGCGGCGCGCCACCTCCTCGCGGTAACGGCGCTTCCACTTCGGGCTGGCCAGCACGGCCATGCCGAGGATCAGCCCCAGCACGAAGGCCAGCAGCAGGATCAGCCATTGCTCGGGGGTGAAGGCCGGCATCTTGCTCTCCCTGAATTCCGTTCGGCGGTTCAATCGCGCGCGGAGCGCGATGGTTCCGCCGCCGGATCAGTTGCCGGAGAGCAGAGCGTCGTTGATCGAGCAGGCCGCCGGGCCGAGGATGACGATGAACAGCACAGGCAGGATGAACAGGATCAGCGGGATCGTCATGATCGCCGGCAGCCTGGCCGCCTTCTCCTCGGCGCGCATCATCCGCTCGTGGCGGAACTCGGCCGAAAGCACGCGCAGCGCCGAAGCGAGCGGGGTGCCGTATTTCTCGGTCTGGATCATCGTCGTGACCACGCCGCGGACCGAATCGAGATCGATGCGCTTGGCGAGATTCTCGAACGCCAGCCGGCGGTCGGTGAGGAAGCCGAGCTCGATCGAGGTCAAAGCGAACTCGTCGCCGAGCTCCGGATAGGCCTTGCCGAGCTCGCGGGCGACGCGGCCGAAGCTGGCGTCGACGGTGAGGCCGGCCTCGGCGCAGATCACCAGCAGGTCGAGCGCGTCCGGCAGGCCCTTGCGGATCGCCTTGGTACGCTTGTCGATGCGGTTCTTCAGCCAGAGATCGGGCGCCTTGTAGGCGAGGATCAGCGCGCCGGCGACGGCGCCATATTTCTTGAACGCGCCCCATTGCGGGAAATAGTCGATCCCGTAGATCATGATGATCGCCGCGCCGCCAATCACCACCGGCAGCACGAAGCGCGCGAAGATGACGAAGAAGGCGAGATCCTTGGAGCGGATGCCGGCCTGCATCAGCTTGGCCTGCGTCTTCACCACCTGCTCTTCCTGGAGCATCTTCAGCGAGGAGAGGACGTCGCGGAACTTGTCCGCCATCTCGTTCTTGTTGGTGATGCTCTTGCGGCGCTTGTTGGTGGAGGCGACGATGCCGGCCTTGAGCTGCTCGCGGCGCTCGTTAAGCGCCTTGACCCGCTTGGCCATGGGATCGCGGACCGTGGTGGCCGCGTAGATCGCGACCAGCACGGCGAACGTCGCCACGGCGGAGAGCGCGCTCGCCACCAGGAAGACGTCGATCCCCAGGATCGTCGGGCCGGCCACCGGTTCCATCGTCGTTCAATCCCTCTCGTTCAAATCTCGAAATCGATCATCTTGGCCATGATGAAGGCCCCGAGCGCCATCCAGATCATGCCGATGCCGCCGGCGATCATCAGCCGCTGGTCGATGAAGAAATTCTGCATGTATTTGCCGTTGATGAACCAGATCAGCCCGAACACGATGAAGGGCAGGGCGCCGACGATATAGGCCGAGGCCTTGGATTCGGACGACATCGCCTTGATCTTCAGCTTCATCTGCGAACGCTTGCGCAGCACGTCGGCGAGGTTCGACAGTGTCTCGGCGAGGTTGCCGCCGGTCTCGCGCTGGATCGCGAGGCTGATCACGTAGAACTGGAATTCGGGCGTGCCGAGCCGGTCGGCGGTCTCCTGCAGCGCCGCGTCCATCGTCCGGCCGATCCGCATCTTGTCCGCGACGGACCGGAATTCGGAGCCGACCGGATCGGGCAGCTCGTCGGCGACGATGCCGATCGTTTCGGAAATCGGCAGGCCCGAGCGCAGGCCGCGGACCATCAGCTCGATCGCGTCCGGAAAGCGGGCGGTGAACTTGGCGACGCGCCGCTTGATCATCTTCCCGACGACGAAATGTGGCAGGCCGAGACCCACGAGCAGGCCGAGCGGCAGCGCCAGCAGCAGCGGCAGGCCCTTGTAGAAGGCGCCGCCGATCGCGACGATGGCAAGCCCCGCCGAGGCGATCACATAGTGCGCCAGCGTCCAGTTCTTGCCTGTCTGGTTCAGGCGGAGCTGAAGCAAGGCCGGGTTCGGAATGAAGCGCTTGGCGAGGCTGTCGCCCTTGTTCTGGCGCAGCGCATAGATGCGCTTCATCTGCGCCTGGGCGGCCACATCCGACGAGCGGCTGTGGCGTTCGCAGACGCTTTCCAGGCGGCGCTGCTGGAACTTGCCGGCCGACGGGCCCGCGAAGGCCGCATAGATCATCAGCAGCGTTCCGGCGATGCCGGCCACCATCAGGATCATCATCAAGCTGGGCATCCCGGCTCCCTCGCCTCAGCCCGCGGACAGGCCGTCAGGCCGCCGCGGCCTCTTTCTTCTTGCCGACCAGCGACTTGAAATTGCCGAGCTTGCCGAGCAGCGAACCGCCGCGCGCAGGCGCCGCTTCGGCATCGCTCTCCGCGTTCTGATCGACGGTGAGGCCGAGCAGGTGATTGAGCGGCTGCGACAGCTTGGCAGACTTGGCGACCTTGGCGAGCGGCTGACCGAGCTTGGCCGACTGAGCGGCCGTTTTCGGATCGAACGGCAGGACGATGTCGACCTTGCGCTCGATCGAATGCTCGAAATCCTTGCGGCTCACCTCCTGGATCTGCGCCTGGGTCCGGTTGGCGACCACCAGCACCCGGGCCTGCGGCGCGTTCGCCTTCAGCCAGGAAAGGATGCGGATCGTGTCGCGGGTTCCGGCCAGGGTGAACTCGGTGACCACCACGACGACATGCACGTCGCCGAGCAGGTGCGGATATTGCACCATCATGTTGCGCGGCAGATCGATCACCGTGCCTTCGAAGGCGTGGCGGATTTCTTCCTGCAGCTGGTAGAAGGCCGAACCGTCCGACATCATCGACTGGTTGATCGGCGCCTCGGCGCTGAGCACGCACAGCTTGTCGTTGGCGCGGACCATGGCGCGCTCGATGAACAGACCGTCGATCCGGCTGGGATTCTCGATCGCGTCGGTGAGGCCGCGGCCGGGCTCGAGGTCGAGCGCCAGCGCGCCGGTGCCGAAATGGACGTCGAGATCGAGCAGCGCGGTCGAGCGGCCGGCCTTGTCGCCCATCAGCCAGGCAAGCGAGGTCGCGATCGTGGAGGCGCCGACGCCGCCGCGGACGCCGATCACGGCGGCCATGACATTGGGCTTCTCGTTGACCGTCTCGACCATGCGCGGGCCGGAGATGGTGAGCTGGGCGTTGGCGAAAGCGTCGCGCAGCTGATCGGCCGAGAAGGGCTTCAGCAGATAATCCTGAATGCCCGAGGCGACGAGATCGCGGTAGAGGCGGACGTCGTTGACCTGGCCGGCGGCGATCACCACCGTGCCGGGCTCGCAAACCTCGGCCAGCGCGTTGATGTCGTTCAGCGGATCGCCGCTCTCCGAGAGATCGACGAACAGGATGGACGGGCTCGCGGCGACCGAGAGGGTCTGGACCGCGTTCCTCAAGCCGCCCTTGTTCACCTTCTCCGGCGACCAGCCGTGCTCGACCGCGATCGGGCGGATCAGCTCGGCGGTCGCCTCGTCGGCGACGAAGGCGGTGAACGGATCGCGGAGCGAAGCCGCGCGGGATGCGTGGAAAGGCGCGTTCATGACTTATCTGCCCCCGGTCGTCGTGGTTTGCTGAAGGCCGTTGCGGCCGGTCGGCTGACCCTCGCGATAGACGCGGATCGCCCGGCCGGCGACTTGGCCGCTGCCGGCGCCCGAGGCGCCCCGGCCGTGGATCAGATCGTCGGGATTGGCGATCATGGAAGCGAGGTTCGAATTGGTCGCGCAGCCGTAATTGGTGCCGGTGCGGACCGGCGAATCGATGCCGGGGTCACCCCATTCGGGGCAACCTGGGACGCTCGCGCTCGAGCGGCTGGCGACGAGGCGGACCGAGCCTTGCGGCACCGTGCCCTGGGTCACCGGCGCGCCGGGCTCAAGGGTCAGGCCATATTCGGCGAGCAGCCGGGCGATATCCGCCCGAGCGCCGGTCGAATAGGCGCCGCCGTCGTCGAGCGACAATTTGTCGCCGTAGCGAAGCTCGATCGATTCGAACCAGGCGGCGAGCCGCTCGAGTTCGGCATCCGATACGCGGTCGCCCTGGGCGTTGAGATCGAACACGTAATTGGTGTGCTCGACCACCGGTTGATGCAGCGAATAGACGCTGGTGTTGTTCGCGGCTGAGAGCTGGCGCGGCTGGCCGGCGCAGCCGGCGACCGCAAGGCCGAGAGCGGAGACCGCGGCGAGGCTGATGAAGCGGGTCATGATCCTGTCTTCCTTTCGAACTCGGGCGGCCATCAGAAGCTGAACCCGGGCTGGGCCTGAGCCGCGCCCTGCGGCTGCGCCGGCGGCAGCGTCGCCTGGGCGCGCTGACGGCGGACCGGCGTGCCGGGCGCGCCGGGCTGCGGCACGGCGGGCGCGGCCTCGCCGGTGGTGACGCCCGGCGCGACGGTGCGCGGCTGGGCGGCGGTCGGGATCGGGCGCTGTTCGCCGGTGACGCTGGCATTGTCCTGGCCGACGATCAGGCGCTGCCCTTCATCGGGGTTGCGATGGCCGTCGGTCGGCAGCGCGATCTGGCGCGGGTTCGAAACCGGGCGGACCAGATAGGGCGTGACGATGACGACCAGTTCGGTTTCGGCGCGCTGGTAGCGGGTCGAGCGGAACAGCGCCCCCAGGATCGGCAGGTTGCCGAGGAACGGCGCCCGATCGATCGTGTTGGTGTTGTGGTTCCGGAGCAAACCGGCGATCATCATGCTCTGGCCCGAGCCGAGCTCGACCGTGGTCTCGACGCGCCGCGTGGTCAGCGCCGGAACGGTGAAGCCGTTCAGGCGGACGCTGCCCTCGTTCGACAGCTCCGAAACTTCGGGACGAACCCGAAGCTGGATGCGGCCGTCCTCGAGCACGGTCGGGGTGTAGGCCAGGCCGACGCCATATTGCTTATATTCGATCGTGACCGTGCCCAGCGACTGGGAGATCGGGATCGGGAATTCGCCGCCGGCAAGGAAGCTCGACGTCTCGCCCGACAGGGCGGTCAGCGTCGGCTCCGCGAGCGTGCGGACATTGCCCGTCGTTTCGCCGAGATCGACCGCGCTCAGCAGATCGAGCCCGAGCAGGCGACCGGCGAGCCCGATGGTCGTGCCGTTGGTGATGCTGTTGATGACGCTGGCGCCGTCCGAGCCCGCGGTGACGCCCACGCCAAGCGGTCCGCCCGGCGTATATTGGGGCGAGAAGGCGCGGGCCTGGCCGATGCCGAACTGGAACCCGCCGGTGGAATCGGCGGAGGCCAGGTTGACGCCGACCTCGCGCAGGAAGTTGCGGCTCACCTCGGCGATGCGGACCTGCAGGAAGACCTGCTGCGGCGTCGCGGTGCGCAGCCGGCTGACCACCTGCGTGCCTTCGCCGACGAAAGCCTGGACCAGCCGCTCGGCTTCCGCCGCGTCGGCGGGCTGGCCGACCGAGCCGGTCAGCAGCACCATGCCATTCATCGGCGTCACGGTGATGTCCGCTTCGGGCATCGCCATGTCGAGCATCTCGTCGACTGAGCCCAGATTCTGGCCGACACGGACGTTGGCCGAATAGACGATCCGGCCGGAGCGGTCCGTCGCATAGACGGTGGTGCTGCCGGCGGTCTTGCCGAAGATGTAGATCTGGCTCGGCGAACTGGCGTGCACGTCGGCAACGGAGTCGTTGGCGACGAACACCTCGGCGACCAGCCCGTTCGGGCGGACCATTCGGCCGGCGCCGACGGACAGGGTCACGTCGTTGGCCGGGGCGACCGTGCCGGCGGGCTGGGCGATCGCCGGGCCCGGCGTGCTCGCCGCGAAGGTCGCGGCCAGCGCCGCGGCGACAGCGGTGCCCAAGGTGGCCCGCCGCTTGATGCTGTTGCTCGTCGTCATCTTAACGTGCTCCCACCGGAACGATCGTGACATTGTTGCCGCGGGCGATGCGCACCATGGGACCGATCGGCTGGTCGCCAAGCATCGCGCCGCGCCGGCCGCCTCCAGACGGCGCATTGTTGTTGCCGCCGCTATTGTTGCTCTGCGACCGTGCGGGCACAGTGCTGCGCTGGAAGCGGGAAACATCGGCGCCGACGGTATAGGTCGGGTTCGAATCGATGGGCCGGCTCGCGATCTGCAGCAGGAGCTGGCGCTCCGCGCGGGGATCGACATTCGCCGGAACCTGGACCTCGCCGGAGGCAATGGCGCGCTCCAGCTCGGCATTGTTGTCGGCGAGCGACCTCAGCGACAGCGAGAGCTGGCCGATAGTCTGTGCGACGGCGATCTTCTCCGCGATCTTCGGCGTCGCTTCGAAGGTAATCGTGGCGACCGTCTGGGCGACCTGATTCCCCGCCTCGTCGCGCGCGTTGAGGCGCTGGTCGACGGCGAGGACGCGGATGTTGCGGATGATGGTTTCGGAGGCGCGCAACGGCGGCCCATCGCCCCCTCCGGGAACCTCCTGGGTCAGCACGAGGTCGACACGGTCGCCCGGGAAGACGAAGCCGGCGACGCCCGAGGTGGCCGAAACGGCGACCGTGACGGCGCGCATGCCGGGGCCCAGGGCGGCGGCGAGGAAGCCGCGCTCGCCCGGACGCACCAGGGCGCCTTGGGTGACAGGCTGGCCGGCGGTGATCTCATTGCGCACGACGGTGCCGATCAGCGAACTCGGATCGGTGCCGCCTTCGGTGCGCGTGAAATAATTCGTCTGAACCAGACCCTGCGGCCAGGGCTGGTAGCGGAACGCGTCGGCCTCGATGATCGTGCCGACGGGCAGGGTGCGGGTCGCGACCAGCACTTCGGGCCCGGCCGGAACGGCCTGCTTTGCCTGAGCCTGCGGTGCGGATGCACCGGTGAACATGCTCTTGGCCATGAAGGCGGTGACCGCCGCGATGATGAGCGCTCCTACGAGCAGCACGATTTTCTTGACGTCCATGGCGACTGTCGCCTCCCCCTCACGGGCCAAAAAATTTACGAGCCCCGTTCTTCAGCCAAACTGGTTAAGAAAGCGTTCGCTAATGAGCCACAAACCGCTGAACGCGATGGCGAGCCCGTAAGGAATCTCCAGCCGTTCAGTCCGTTTCGCGAGTTTGTGGCGCAAATACATCGCCGCGGTGAGCACCCCGCCGGCGACCGACATGATGAAAATGAGCAGCATCACCGCGGGCGCCGGCAGCCACAAGGCGACCGCCGCGACCAGCTTCACGTCGCCGCCGCCCATCGCGCCCATTGCGAAGGCGAGGGCGAAGACGCAGAGGACGAGCGCGGCGACGCCGAGCTGGATCGGCATGTCCGGCCAGACGGCGAGACCGATCGCCCACCAGAAGGGGACAGCCAAGGCGGCGATGGCGAGATTGAGCTCGTTGGGGATGGTCCGCGCCTTGACGTCGAACCAGCAGGCGGCGAGCAAAAGCAGCGCCAGCGCCCCGAGCAAAATCCAGGAAAGCCAAAATTCCATGGCTTCGGCTCTAGACGGCGTTGCTTTCCAAACCGTAACCGGGGGCCATGGTAAATGATGCGGTAACGAGACGTTCGCACCCGGAAGGCGCGGTCTTTTCCACCTGGAGGAGCCCCGACGGCTGGGCGATCCGGCGGATGGACTGGCTTCAAAACAAAAGGAAAAAGACGCGCGGAAGCCTGCTCTTCGGGGGTGGGCGCGGCGATTTCATCGAAAAATATCTCGAGGTCTTCGCTTATTGGCACGACCGCGGCTGGAACGTCACCAGCTGCGATTGGCGCGGCCAGGGGCGCTCGCAGGGCGGAATGGTTCGCGGCAATTTAACCAGCTTCGATCCGCTGATCGACGATATCGCAGCGCTGGTCGAGAACTGGCGCGGCGCGACGCCGGGGCCGCATGTCGCGATCGGCCATTCGATGGGCGGGCATTTGTTGCTCCGGACGATCGTTGAGCGCGCGCCGGCGCTCGATGCGGCGGTCCTGATAGCGCCGATGATCGACGTGAACAGCGCGCCGATCCCGCGCTGGCTCGCGCCCGACGTGACCGATTTGATGAGCAAGCTCGGCTTTCGCGACCAGCCGATGTGGAAGGTGCCGACCGCGACAAAGCGGCCTGGCGGACGCCGGCAATATCATTTGACCAGTTCGCGCGAGCGTTACGAGGACGAGCTTTACTGGTGGGAGGAACAGCCTGATTTCGATCTCGGGGCGCCGAGCTGGGGCTGGATGCGCGCCGCCTACCGCTCCGCCGAGCGCGCCTTCCGGCCCGAATTGCTGCGCGCGGTCACGCTGCCGATCCTGCTGCTCGCCACCGACCGCGACCGGCTGGTGAGCACGGCCGAAATCCGCCGCGTCGCCGCCGAGCTCGGCCGGGCCGAGCTACACGTCTATCCCGACGCCGGGCATGAAATCCTGCGCGAGGCCGATCCGGTCCGGCTCGATGCGCTGGCGCGGATCGACGCCTTCTTCGACAAAGCGGCGGCGTGACCGACATCGTCATCGTCGGTGCGGGCATGGCCGGGGTGAGCCTCGCCGCGGCGCTGGCGCCGCACGCCGCGGTGATCCTGATCGAGGCGGAAGCGCGGCCCGGCTATCATTCGACCGGGCGCTCGGCGGCCTTCTGGTCCGAAAGCTATGGCGGGCCGCTGATCCAGCCGCTGACCACGGCATCGGGTCCTTTCCTCAGGGAACACGGCTTCCTCAGCCCGCGTGGCGCAATCCATCTCGCGGATGCGAAGGGCGAGGCGGCGCTGTCGGCGCTGGCGGCGCAGCTTGGCGAGGTGCCGATGCAGGCGCTCGACCGGGCGGCGCTGGAGGCGGCGGTTCCCGGGCTCAGGCCGGGCTGGAATCGCGGTCTCGCCGAACCGAGCTGCGCCGATATCGATGTCGCCGCGCTCCATGCTTTCTATCTGCGCGGCTTGCAGGTGGTGACGGATGCGCGGCTGTTGCGCGCGCGCCGGGAGCGGCGCTGGCGGATCGAAACCACGGCAGGTGCCTTCGAAGCGGACGTGCTGGTCAATGCCGCGGGCGCCTGGGCCGACGCAGTGGCAGAGCGCTGTGCCGCGGCGCCGCTCGGGATCCGGGCCTATCGGCGGACGATCGCCCAGCTCCGCATCGATCCACCCGCGCCGGCCGGACTGCCGTTGGTCGTCGATGCCTCGGGGCGCTTCTACTTCAAGCCCGAGGCGGGCGGACGGCTCTGGCTGAGCCCGCACGACGAGACGCCCTGCGATCCTTGCGACTGCGCGCCCGAGGAGCTGGACGTCGCCATTGCGATCGACCGGCTGGAGCAGGCGGTCGACTGGCGCGTCGAGCGGGTCGAGCATGCCTGGGCCGGCCTCAGGAGCTTCGCCCCGGATCGCCTGCCCGTCTACGGCTTCGGCGCGCCCGGCTTCTTTTGGTGCGCCGGGCAAGGCGGCTTCGGCATCCAGACCGCGCCCGCCGCGTCGCAGATGGCGGCGGCGCTGCTGCTCGGCGACCCTCCCGGGATCGATCCGGCCCCTTATGCGGCAGAGCGTTTCGGCCGGTGAATTCCCCGTCTCGCACCCGAAACTAACCGAGGTTAAGCTCCCGCTCCCACACTGCAGGAGACTCCTCATGGCGCACGCATTCGAAATCTATAAGGACAAGGCTGGCGAGTACCGGGTCCGCTTCAAATATAACAGCGAGGTGATGCTCTCCAGCGAGGGCTATGCGAGCAAAGCCGGCGCTCAGGGCTGCATCGATTCGGTCAAGAAGAACGCCCCCGGCGCCGACGTCGTCGACAACGGCTAGGTCCGCGCATGGCGCGCCGCTCCGGCACAGGCGAGCGCGTCGGCGCGCTCGTTCTCGGGGTGGCCGCTATGGCCCTTCACCCAATGCCATTCGACGCGGTGGGGCTGCTGCGCGTCGAGCAGCGCCTGCCAGAGCTCGGCGTTCTTGACCGGCTTCCTGTCCGCCGTCCGCCAGCCGTTCTTCAGCCAGCCGTGGATCCAGCGGGTGATGCCGTCGCGGACATAGACGCTGTCCGTGTAGAGCCGGACCCGGCAGGGGCGGGTCAGCGCCTTCAGCCCCTCGATCGCGGCCATCAGCTCCATCCGGTTGTTGGTGCTCATCGGCTCGCCGCCGGAAAGCTCCTTCTCGCGCGCGCCCGCGCGGATGACGACGCCCCAGCCCCCCGGGCCCGGATTGCCCTTGCAGGCCCCGTCGGTGAACATTTCGACTTCGGAGAGATCGGCGCTCACGCGGCCTCGAGGCCCGCCGGCAGCTTGAAGATCATCCGCTCCTCGACGCCCTCGACGGGCTCTTCGGTCACCGCGAAATGTTCGGCGAGGCAATCCACGACCTCACGCACCAGCAGCTCCGGCGCCGAGGCGCCCGCGGTGATGCCGAGTGTGCCCACCCCCTCCAACCAGGCGAAATCGATGTCAGCGCCGCGGCCGACCAGCCGCGCCCTCGCGCCTTCGCGCTCGGCGACCTCGACGAGGCGGAGCGAGTTGGAGCTGTTCGGCGAGCCGATCACCAGCAACGCATCGCAGCGGGCGGCGATCGCCTTCACCGCGGCCTGCCGGTTCGACGTGGCATAGCAAATGTCCTCGCTGCGCGGCATCGCGATCGAGGGGAAGCGGCGCTTCAGGATCGCGACGATTTCGGCCGTATCGTCGACCGAGAGCGTGGTCTGGGTCAGGAAGGCGAGGCTGTCCGGATCGGCCGAGAGGACGTTTTCGGCATCGGCGGCGGTCTCGATCAGGGTCATCCGTCCCTCGGGGACCTGGCCGAACGTGCCGATCACCTCGGGATGGCCGGCATGGCCGACGAACAGGATGTGGCGGCCGCGCTCGATCAACCGCTCGGCCTGGCGATGGACTTTGGAGACGAGCGGGCAGGTCGCGTCGAGATAGTTGAGCCCGCGCTCTTCTGCCTTGGCGGGCACCGCCTTGGGCACCCCGTGCGCCGAGAAGACGACCGGAACCCCGTCCGGCACCTGATCCAGCTCGGGGACGAAGATCGCGCCCTTGGCCTTGAGGCTGTCGACGACGAACTTGTTGTGGACGATCTCATGGCGGACATAGACCGGCGCGCCGTAGCGCTCGAGCGCCAGCTCGACGATGCGGATGGCGCGGTCGACCCCCGCGCAGAAGCCGCGCGGCGCCGCGATCAGGAGGGTGAGAGGGGGCTTGGCAGTCGTTGAAGGTTCACTCGCGGCGCGGTCTACCGGATTGCTTGCTTGCACGATACCCTTGCGGCATTAGGGGCCGCGTTCGCATTTTTCGAGGATTTCGCCTTGCGCCTGTACCCCATGAGAGCGGCCGCCGCCGCGTCGCTGCTTGCCCTCACGCTGGCGGGCTGCGCTCGCGAAGGCGATATCAGCTCGTCGGGCATCATCACCCGCTATACCGCCTGCCCGCCGGTCGCGATCGCCGCGCCGACCGGCGACGTCACCCTGTTCAACCCGGCGAACAGCCGCGACGCCCGCGCGATTGACGTGGTCGCGCAGATCACCAACGTGCGCAGCACCTGCGACGAGACCGGCGAATATATCGTGACCCAGGCGACCTTCGTCATCCAGGCGCAGCGCCGCGATACAAGCGGCGCCCGCGACGTCGTTTTGCCTTATTACGGCGTGGTCGTGCAGGGTGAAAGCAACGTCATCGCCAAGCGCGTCAGCCGGGCCGGCCTGCATTTCGAGGCCGGGCAAGCGCGCGCCCAGACCACCGGCACGGCGAGCTCGCGCGTGCTGGCCTACAACGTCACGCCGGTCACCGGCACCAACGTCTTCCAGTACTTCGGCTACACGACGGCGACGCCGCCCGCGGCGACCGTCGCGCTCAACAGCGTCGCCGCGCCGACGCTCAGCAGCACCAACTACGCCAAGGTCGCGCGCATCGTGATCACGCTGCGGGCCAACCCGCCCGGCCGCGTCACCGGCACCAAGAACACCACCACCCTGCAGGACGAGGTGTACGTGCGCCTCGCCAACCCGAACGACAACGTCTCGACGGACACCACATGCGTCTGACCCGCACCACCCTCCGCCGCCGCCTCGGCCGCCAGGACGGCTTCGCCATGGCGCTCGTCATGGGCCTGCTGATCTTCGCCTCCCTGCTGGGGCTCGCCGCCTACGCGTCCGCCCAGGGGGACCGCAGCACGTCCGCCGACACGCGCGACCGCAAGC
>DATINU010000124.1:0-8827 GCA_035473955.1 Allosphingosinicella sp. | reverse complement strand
CCCAAGGCGACCGCGCGTCGGCTCTCGATCCTCGGCGCGATCTTCTTCACGGCCTGCCTGTTCCTTGTGCCGATCGTCGGCGTCGAGGTGAACGGCGCGCGGCGCTGGATCGGCGCCGGCTTCGCCCAGTTCCAGCCGTCGGAATTCCTGAAGCCCTTGTTCATCGTCGCCATCGCCTGGCTGCTCACGCTGAAGGAGAAGGACAAGTCGCTGCCGGTCGTGCCGCTCTCGGCGCTGCTGACCGGGGTGATCGCCCTGCTGCTGATGCGGCAACCCAATTTCGGCGAGACGATCATCTTCGTTTCCGCCTGGGTGTTGCTCGTCACTTTGTCCGGCGCGCCGATGAAATTCCTCTACATGCTCGGCGCCGGCGGCGTCGGCATCATCATCCTGGCCTATCTGTTCTATCCGGTCGCGACGCAGCGGATCGACGGCTTCCTGTTCTCGCAGGGCGACACCTATCAGGTGGAATCGGCGCTCAGGACGCTGACCGCCGGCGGCCTGTTCGGCATGGGTCCGGGCGCGGGCACCCGCAAGTTCGGCCTGCCCGAACCGCATACCGACTACATCTTCTCGGTCATCGGCGAGGAGTTCGGGATCATCGCCTGCCTGGCGATCGCGATCCTCTACATGACGATCGTGGTCCGCGTGCTCGTCCGCCTGCTCGCCGAGGAGGACAAGTTCCTCGTCCTCGCCGGCGCCGGCCTGGTCTGCCAGTTCGGGCTGCAGGCTTTGATCAATATGGCGGTGAACGTCCATATCGCGCCTTCGAAGGGCATGACCCTGCCGTTCATCTCCTATGGCGGCTCCTCGATGATCGCGCTGGCGATCGGCTTCGGGCTGCTGCTCGCCTTCAGCCGGAAGAACCCGCATCTACAGCAGAAGCGCTTCGTCGTGACCCGGAGCGGGATCAGGTGAGCATCGTCTCCCGCCATTACGTCCTCGCCGCGGGCGGGACCGGGGGGCATATGATCCCGGCGCACGCGCTCGCCGAGGAATTGCTGATGCGCGGGCACCGGGTGGCGCTGATCACCGACGACCGAGGGGCGCGGATTCCGGGGCTGTTCGACAAGGTGCAGGTCCATGTGCTGCCCGCCGGGCGGCTTTCGGGCGGGCCGGTCGGCTGGTTCCGGGCGGGGAAGAGCATTTTGACCGGGCGCGCGATGGCGCTCAGGCTCTACGAGACCTTCCTGCCTTCGGCGGTGGTCGGCTTCGGCGGCTATCCGGCCTTTCCGGCGCTGCTCGCGGCGCGGCACGAGCAGATCCCGACCTTGCTGCACGAGCAGAATGCGGTGCTCGGGCGGGTCAACCGGCTGATGGCGGGCAGGGTCGATGCGATCGCCACGGCCTATACCGAAGTTCAGCGGCTCCCCGCCAAGGCGGCGGAGAAGGTGCAGCTGGTCGGCAACCCGGTGCGCGAGGAGATCCTGGCGCTGCGCGACCAGCCCTTCCCGCCGCTGGGGGAGGATGGGATCTTCCGGGTGCTGGTCACCGGCGGCAGCCAGGGGGCGACGGTGCTTTCGGAGGTCGTGCCCGAGGGGCTGGCCTTGCTGCCCGAACATTTCCGGCGGCGGCTGCAGGTGACCCAGCAATGCCGGGCGGAAGATATCGAGCAGGTGCGTGCGCGCTATGCGGCGCTCGGCATTCCCGCCGATCTCGCCACTTATTTGCCGGACCTGCCCGAGCGGCTAGCCTGGTCGCACCTCGTGATCGCCCGGGCCGGAGCCTCGACCATCGCCGAGCTGACCGCGGCGGGGCGGCCCGCCATATTGGTGCCGCTGCCGGGCGCGACCGACGATCACCAGACCTTCAACGCCAGGGAGATGGCGAAGGCGGGCGGGGCGCGGATGATCGCGCAGGCGAAGTTCACGCCGATCGAGCTTGCCAAGCAGATGCAGAAGCTCGGGCTCGAGCCCCAAGCGCTCGCCAAGGCGGCCGAGCGGGCGAAGAGCGCGGGGCGGCCGGACGCGGCGAGGGACCTCGCCGATCTGGTCGAGCGGATCGGCCAGACGCCGGGCATGGACCCGCTGCCGGTGCGCGACAACGTGCTGCGGCCGCTGCCCGGCGGGGTGCCGGCATGAAGGGCGCGGGCACCGATATCGGCACGATCCACTTCGTCGGCATCGGCGGGATCGGCATGTCGGGGATCGCCGAGGTGATGTGTATCCTCGGCTATAAGGTGCAGGGCTCGGACGTGGCCGATGGCTATGTGGTCGAGGGACTGCGCGAAGAGGGCATCCACGTCGCGATCGGGCATAGCGCCGACAATCTGGGCGACGCCGCCGTGGTCGTGATCTCGTCGGCGATCAGGAAGGACAATCCGGAGGTGGTCGCGGCCTATGAGCGGCGCATCCCGGTGGTGCGGCGGGCGGAGATGCTGGCCGAACTGATGCGGCTCAAATTCTCGGTCGCGGTGGCGGGGACGCACGGCAAGACGACGACGACCTCGATGATCGCGGCCATGCTCGACGCGGGCGGGATCGATCCGACCGTGATCAACGGCGGCATCATCAACGCCTATGGCTCGAACGCGCGGCTGGGCAAATCCGACTGGATGGTGGTCGAGGCGGACGAGAGCGACGGCAGCTTCCTGAGGCTCGACGGCACGATCGCGGTGGTGACCAATATCGATCCCGAGCATCTCGATCATTATGGCGGCTTTGATGCCGTGAAGGACGCGTTCGTCGAGTTCGTCGAGAACGTGCCCTTCTACGGGGCGGCGCTCCTGTGCGTCGATCATCCGGAGGTGCAGTCGATCATCCCGCGGCTCCGCGACCGGCGGGTGGTCACCTACGGCTTCGCCGCGCAGGCCGACGTGCGCGGCGAGAATGTCGTGCCGGTGCCGGGCGGCAACGATTTCGACGTTTCCTTGCGGGATCGTCATGGCGAGGTGCGGACGATCGCCGGCGTGCATCTGCCCATGCCGGGGCGGCACAATGTCCAAAACGCGCTTGCCGCGATCGGCGTGGCGGCGGAGATGGGCATTCCCGACGACGTGATCCAGCGCGGCTTCGCGACCTTCCACGGCGTCAAGCGGCGTTTCACCAAGCTTGGCGAGGTCGACGGGATCACGATCATCGACGATTACGGCCACCATCCGGTCGAGATCGCCGCCGTGCTCGCCGCCGCGCGCGAAGGCGTGACCGGGCGCGTGATCGCGGTCGTGCAGCCGCACCGCTACACGCGCCTCCAGGATCTGATGAGCGAGTTCCAGGGCGCGTTCAACGATGCCGATATCGTGATCGTCGCGCCCGTCTATCCGGCCGGCGAGGCGCCGATCGAGGGCGTCAGCCACGAAAGCCTGGTCGAAGGGCTGAAGCAGCGGGGCCATCTCGGCGCGCACACGGCCGACGATCCGCACGACGTCGCCCGGCAGCTGGCCGAAATCGCCGCACCGGACGACATGATCATCTTCCTGGGCGCCGGCGACATCACGAAATGGGCCGCGGGCTTCGCCGAGGGCCTCAAGGAAAGGCGGGGCGGATGAGCACCGCCGCGACCCTCGCCAAGACGGTCGGCAAGCTGACGGCGGACGCGCCGCTGGCGCCGCTGGTCTGGTTCAAGTCGGGCGGGGCGGCGGACTGGCTGTTCGAGCCCAGGGACGTGGCCGATCTGCAGGGCTTCCTCGCCGAACTCGATCCCGAAGTGCCGGTGATGGCGCTCGGGCTCGGCTCCAACATGATCGTGCGCGACGGCGGCGTGCCGGGCGTGGTGGTCCGGCTGGGCAAGACCTTCGCCGGGATCGAGCAGCCTGGGGGCAACCGGATGCGCTGCGGCGGCGGCGCCTCGGGCATTTTGGTATCGTCGAAGGCGCGCGATGCGGGCCTGGCGGGCCTCGAATTCCTGCGCGGGATTCCCGGGACGGTCGGCGGCTTCGTGCGGATGAACGGCGGCGCTTACGGGCGTGAAGTTTCGGATATTTTGATCGAGGCGACCCTGGTCACGCGGAGCGGCGCGCTGGAGACCTGGCCCGCCGAGCGCTTCGCCTACACCTATCGGCATAGCGAGACGCCCGCGGGCGCGGTGATCGTCGCGGCTTTGTTCGAGGGCGCGCCGGGCGATCCCAAGGTGATCGGCGCGGAGATGGACCGGATCGCGGCCGAGCGCGAGGCGTCGCAGCCTTTGCGGTCGCGCACCGGCGGTTCGACCTTCAAGAATCCGGACGGGACCAAGGCCTGGAAGCTGATCGACGCGGCGGGGTGCCGCGGGCTGACGATCGGGGGCGCGCAGGTTTCGGAAAAGCATTGCAACTTCCTGCTCAATCTTGGCGACGCCAGCTCGGCCGACATCGAGAATTTGGGCGAGGAAGTGCGGCGGCGCGTGCTGGCGGACAGCGGCGTGACGCTGGAGTGGGAAATCCAGAGGGTTGGAGTGGCGTCGTGAGTCCGGTTATCCTCCAGAGCCGTCATGCTGAACTTGTTTCAGCATCCATGCCTCCACCGGCAGCGCGGATGGCCAGATGGACCATGAAGCGAGTTCAGGGTGACGAGGAGGGGCGGGCATGAGCTTGGCTCCGTTACATGTCGCGGTGCTGATGGGCGGCTGGTCGGCGGAGCGGGAGATTTCGCTCGTCACCGGCAATGGCGTCGCCGATGCGCTGGAGAGCCGTGGCCACCGGGTGACGCGGATCGACATGGACCGCAACATCGCCGCCCGGCTCGGCGAGATCAGCCCGGACGTGGTGTTCAACGCGCTGCACGGCACCCCGGGCGAGGACGGCACGGTGCAGGGCATGATGGACCTGATGGGCCTCAAATATACGCATAGCGGCCTCGAAACCTCGGTGATCGCGATCGACAAGGAGCTGACCAAGATGGTGCTGGTCCCGGCCGGGATCCGCATGCCCGAAGGCAAGGTGGTGGAGAGCAAGAGCCTGTACGATGGCGACCCGCTGCCGAGGCCCTATGTGCTGAAGCCAGTCAACGAGGGCTCCTCGGTCGGCGTGGCGATCGTCACCCAGGGCGGCAATTACGGCGATCCGATCGGGCGCGAGGTCGAGGGGCCGTGGCTGCATTACGAAAGCTTGCTCGCCGAGCCCTTCATCAAGGGCCGTGAGCTCACCGTCGCGGTACTCGACGGCGAGGCGCTGGCAGTGACCGAGCTTCGGCCCAAGTCCGGTTTCTACGATTACGACGCCAAATATACGGACGGGATGACCGAGCATGTCTGCCCGGCCGACGTGCCGGATGAGATCGCGCAGGCGATGCTCGACATGGCGCTGAACGCGCACCGCATGCTCGGCTGCAAGGGCGCCTCGCGCGCCGATTTCCGCTGGGACGACGAGCGGGGCACCGAGGGCATCTATCTGCTGGAAGTGAACACCCAGCCCGGCATGACGCCCTTGAGCCTCGTGCCCGAACAGGCGCGCTTCCGGGGCATCGACTATCCCGAGCTGTGCGAGCGTTTGGTGGAGGCGGCGTTATGACGGCGAGGATCGCGCGCGGCGGACCCGCGACGAGAGGCCGGCCGCGGGGCCGCGCGCAGCCGCAACGCGGCCATGCACGCAAGGCCAAGCCGAAGCAGCAGACCTTGTTGGAAGGGCTCGGCTTCTCGCCGGGCTTCGCGCGGCGCCTGGGCAATTGGCTGCTCGGCGGGATGACCGTTGCGGTGGTGCTCGCCGCCGTGCTCGCCTTCCGCCTGCCGCAGCTCGCCGGGATCGCGATGGGCGAGGGGATCGGCCAGGCCGGCTTCACCGTCCGCCGGATCGAGCCTAAGGGCCTCAACCATCTCGATGCGATGCGGGTCTATGAGATCGTCGACAGCCAGCGCGGCGTCGCCATGCCCCTGGTGGATCTGCGTGGCATTCGCGAGCGGTTGCTGGCGCTCGGCTGGGTCAAGGAGGCGCGCGTCTCCCGCCGCCTGCCGGACACGCTCGTCATCGACATCGTCGAGCGCGAGCCGGTCGCGATCTGGCAATTGCAGCAGCATATGCAACTTATCGATGTCGACGGCGTACCGCTGGAGACGGTGGGCACCCGCAACATGCCCGATCTGGTCGTGCTCGTCGGCGAGGGCGCGCAGCATCAGGTGGCGAGCTTCAACCGGCTGCTCGCCGCCGTGCCGCATCTCAAGCCCCAGGTGCAGGACGCGAACTGGGTCGGCGGGCGGCGCTGGGACATCCGCTTCCAGAGCGGCGAAGTGCTGGCGCTGCCGCAGGGCGAGCAGGCCGCCTTGCGCGCGCTCAGCCGCTTCGCCGAGATGGACCGGCGCAGCCAGATGCTCGGGCGCGGCTTCGTTCGCTTCGACATGCGCGACGCGCGGCGCATGGTCGTGCGCGTCTCCCGCGAGCCGGGCACCCGGGTGCCGGACCTGCTCGCCCCCGATCCCGGCCCCGTCCCTGAAGACCTGGCGAGGACCATTTGAAGGTCCGCCGCGCCAAGGAGCCGCAGGCCCGCACGCTGATCGCCGCGCTCGACGTCGGCTCGTCCAAGGTTTGCGCCTTGATCGCGGAGCCCGGCGAGGACGGCAAGCTCAGGATTCTCGGCACCGGGCAGCGCGAGAGCAGGGGCGTGCGCCGCGGCTTCATCGCCGACATGGAGAAGAGCGAGATCGCGATCCGCGAGGCGGTCGAGCAGGCCGAACGGATCGCCGGCACCAATATCGACCAGGTCTTCGTCGGCTTTTCCGCGGGCGGGCTGGTCAGCAACGTCGCCAGCGTCGAGGTGGCGATCGGCGGGCGGCGGATCTCCGACGCCGACATTGCCGCCTTGCTCGAGGCGGGCCGCGAGGAAATCGACGAGGCCGGGCGCGCCATCCTCCACGCCATTCCCGCCCTCTACACGATCGACGGGGTGGACGGGGTGAAGCAGCCGCGCGGGCTCCATGCCGACAAGATCGCGGTCGACATCCACGTCGTCGCCGCCGATCCGCCGCCGGTCAAAAATCTCGATCTGTGCGTCCGCCACGCCCATTTGGGCGTTGACGGCATCGTCGCCTCGCCGGTCGCGGCGGGGAAGGCCTGTTTGAGTGACGAGGAGCGCGATTTGGGCGTGGCTTTGGTCGAGCTTGGCGGCGGCGTCACCAACGTCTCGGTGTTCATGGGCGGGATGCTGGTCGGCCTCAAATCGCTGGCCATGGGCGGCCGCGACATCACCGACGACATCGCGTCGGCCTTCGGCACCCGCCGCGCCGAGGCCGAGCGGATCAAATGCTTTTACGGCTCGGCGATGACGTCCCCACGCGACAATCACGACATGATCGAGCTGGCGCCGATGGGCGGCGGCCAGGAGGGTGTCGAGACCGCGCGGATCACGCGCGCCCAGCTGGTCGCGGTGATCCGGCAGCGGCTGGAGCATCTCACCTCGCAGATCGAGGCGGCGCTGAAGGAACTCGGCTTCGCCGGCCCGTTCGGCCGCCAAGTCGTGCTGACCGGCGGCGGCGCGGAGCTGAAGGGGGTCGCCGATTATGCCCAGGGTGTGCTTGGCCGCGCGGTGCGCGTCGGCAAGCCGAACCTGCCCGGCCTGCCGGAGGCGCATAGCGGTCCGGGCTTTTCGACGCTCGTCGGCCTCGCTTTATTCGCCAATTCGGATGAGGGCGATTTGCCGCTCGGCCCGGTGGGCGCGGGCGGCGCCGGCGGCCCGGGCGGGGGGCCAGGCAATTGGATTCAACGGCTGATTGCGGCTTTTCGGACTCAGTATTGACGATTTCTGGGGAAAACATGACCGATCAGTTAATTTTTTCTCGCACCGCGGAATCGCTTCGTGCAATCACAATTGATCAAGCGCGTCGCACGTCGCGAGAGCATAGGGGAGACAGCGCATGAGCATCGATTTCATCCGGCCGGAAGTGGACGAGCTTCGCCCGCGGATCAGCGTGATCGGCGTCGGCGGCGCCGGCGGCAACGCCATCGCCAACATGATCCAGTCGGACGTGCAGGGCGTCGATTTCATCGTCGCCAATACCGACGCGCAGGCGCTGAACCACAGCCTCGCCGACCGCAAGATCCAGCTGGGCCTGAAGATCACGCAGGGGCTCGGCGCCGGCTCGCGGCCCGAGATCGGCAAGGCGGCCGCCGAAGAGGCGCTGCACGAGATCGAGGCGGCGCTGGAAGGCGCGCATATGTGCTTCATCGCGGCCGGCATGGGCGGCGGCACCGGCACCGGCGCCGCGCCGATCATCGCCAAGGCGGCGCGCGACCGCGGCATCCTGACCGTGGGCGTGGTCACCAAGCCGTTCAGCTTCGAAGGCAATCGCCGCGGCCGTTCCGCCGATGCCGGGATCGAGGAACTGCAGCAGCATGTCGATACTTTGATCGTCATCCCCAACCAGAATCTGTTCCGCATCGCCAACCCGAACACGACCTTCAAGGAAGCGTTCATGATGGCCGACGAGGTGCTTCAGCAGGGCGTGCGCGGGATCACAGATCTGATGGTCATGCCCGGCCTGATCAACCTCGATTTCGCCGACGTCCGCTCGGTGATGAGCGAGATGGGCAAGGCGATGATGGGCACCGGCGAGGCCGATGGCGACAATCGCGCGATCGAGGCCGCCGAGCAGGCGATCGCCAATCCGCTGCTGGACGGCGTCAGCATGAAGGGCGCCAAGGGCGTGATCATCTCGATCACCGGCGGTGAGGACATGCGCCTGATGGAGGTCGACGAGGCCGCCAACCACATTCGCGAGCTGGTCGATCCGGACGCGAACATCATCTGGGGCTCGGCCTTCAACAACGATCTCGGCGGCAGGATCCGCGTCTCCGTGGTCGCGACCGGGATCGGCACCGAGGACATGGTGGTTATGCCCGAGCCCGCGAAGGTCTTCGCCTTCCCGGCCGCCCGCGCCGCCGAGCCGCCGAAGACCGAGGTCGCGCCCGAGCCGACGATCACGC
>DATINU010000123.1:0-2540 GCA_035473955.1 Allosphingosinicella sp. | reverse complement strand
CCTAACGAGGCGGTCCATCGCCTCGCCGAGAAAGCCGCGCCAGTCCAACGCCGAATCGTAGAGCGACCAGGTCGGCATGACGAGGCGGCCGACACCGTCGGCGAGCGCGAATTGCCATTGCGGCGTGGCGCCGGTCGCATTCCCTCCTTCCCGCTCCGTTTCGGTCATGGCCCGGAGCGATTGCACGCCGCGTCCGGCCAAGGCGACCCGGACCCGGCCGGGCTCGGGCGGTGGAAACAGCAGTGGGCGGTAGACGTCGAAGGCCTCGAAATCGCTGTTTCCCAGCACCGCCATCTGGGTGAGGCGTTTCGCATCGTTGCCGCCGTCCGCGCGGGCGAGCGGGAGCAGGGCGCCGAGGATGCGGCGGGCCGGGACGCCGTCGAGCGCCGTTACTTCATCGCCGGGCCGCAGCGGCACATCGGCGAGCGCGCGGGTAACGATCATCCGTCGGTCGAGCCAAATGAAGGCGAAGGGAATGCGGTCGCGGCCGGAGAACAGCGTTTCGCGGGTCCGGCGCGGCTGGTTGTTGGGATTGGGATAGGTGTGGCCGCAGCGGATCGGTGCGGTGAAGCGGGCGAGCGCGAGGAAGAGTTCCGGCAAGGAGCGCGAGGTTCCCGCCCAGGCGCGGAGCCGGCGGAAGCCCCGTTCGAAGGCGCCGGGACTCTGATAGCGGAACAGGCCCGGATGCAAGGCGAGCAACGCGGCATGCAGCCTCTCGAGATCGAGCTGCATCGCCGCCGGTGCGAGTATGGCGCCCTGCGCGCGCAACGGCATGGCCGCGCTCGCGGCCAAGGCGGCCAGGAAGGTTCTTCGGTCGAGCATGGATCGGCTCCTTCGCCGACGCCCGATGCCCGATCCGGCGCCCCGCCGCGCCTCACGCGCCGCCGCAGCCGCGATCATTCAGGATTTGAGACCTTCGCCCGATAGGCTGAAGGGGTGACGCGGAAGCGCGCCCGGAACAGCCGGTTGAAGCTCGCCTTGGAGCCGAAGCCGGCCTCGAACGCGAGGGCCAGCAGATCGCCCCGTTCGCCCCCCTTCAGCCGCGCGGCGACATGCTCGCAGCGCATCCGCGCCAGCACCGCGCCGATGCTTCCCTCCGCGGCATTGACGGCGCGCGAGAGGCTGCCCGCGTTGGTGCCGAGCCGACGGGACAGGTTTGCCACGTCCGCCTCGGGATCGCGCCACCAGCCCTCGGCCTCGATCCTGGCCAGCCATTCGCGCCCCTGAGCCGCCCAGTCGCGTTCCGGTCGCTCGACCTGCGGGGGTGCCGGCGCCTCGGCCCGGCGCAGCCCCTCGATGCCGAGCCAGGACGAGGCGACTGCGAGCAGCACGTAGAAGGCGAACAGATCGAAATAATCGAGCGGCGCGACCAGCGTGTCGATGAGCGCGACCGCGATCCGGGCGGCCGCGAGCAAGGCGAGGAACGCAAGCGCGGCGCGCAGCCGCCGGGCCGGGGCGGGATCGCGGCGGCGTTCGGCCAGCCAGGCGCGGTAGGCCCTCGCCTCACGTCGCGCGTGGAACACGTAGAAGAGCATCGAGGCCGGGACCAGGACCGCCAGGAGCGGGCCGAGATAGGGAGTCTGGACGGCGCTATCGAACCAGTCCTTGGTCGCCAGCGGCAGCGGAAACAAGGCGAGCTGGTAGAGAAACTGGAGGGCGGGCAACAGAAAATGCGCCCAAGGCAGCCGGTGCTGCCGGGTCAGCGCCAGAATATGCCCATGGACGAGCGGGCCGATCGCGAGCGGCACCGCGAACGGGGCGTAGGACAGCCAGGGATAAGAATCGTAAAAGCCGGCATAGCCGAGGATGAACGGCGTCAGCAGGCCGGCGACGACGATCAGCAGGAGGGCGAGGATCCGGTTGGCGAGGCGGTTCGCCCGGGATCTGAACAGAGCGGCGGCGAGCGCCAGCGCCTGCAGGGCGAACACCAGCAGGAAGACGCTCCACGCGCCGAAGCGAATCATCAGACGACGAATTCCCGGAACGGCGCCGCCGTGCGGAAGGCGGCGGCGGCCCCGTCGAAAATCGCGCGCAGCCGGGCCTCGCGGTCGGCGGGCGGGTTTTCCGGCTCGAAGGCGGGCGGACTGCGGGCGAGCAGGAAGGCGTTGTTGCGGGCGAAATAGGCGTAGACCGGGTCCGCGGCGGCGAGGCCGGACAGGTAGGCGCGGAAGGCGTCGGTCATGAGGGCGCGGGCGTCGTCCGGCTTGTCCGACCAGATCTCGAACGCGGGATCGCCGAGATCGAGTTTTGCCATATTCTTGGGAAGCGCCGCGCGGGTGGCAACGGGTTCGCCCGGCGGCACGACGATCGTGATCGCGCCCGATTTCGCCCGGCGCCCGAACCAGTGCAGCAGGCCGGAGCAGAGCGGCTTCCCCTCCGCTTCGATCTCCGCCTGGCAGACGGCGTAACCGTTGCCGCCTTCCTTGCCGGCAAGCAGATCGGTGAAGCCGGCCACGGCGCCCTGGCCGAACAGCAGCGGCAGGGCGGCATCGAAGGCCTTCATCTCGAAATCGTCCGAGGCGTATTCCATGCCCACCAGC
>DATINU010000122.1:0-2784 GCA_035473955.1 Allosphingosinicella sp. | reverse complement strand
GCCAGCCAGAAGCCGGCGAGATCGGCGCGCGGGCCGGTAACGGCGCGGAGCGCCACCTCGGCCTCGGCGCGGCGACCGGCAAGTGCGAGCGCGGCACCGAGCCGGCTGTTGACGAGATTGGCGTCCTCGCCGCCCTTTTGCAGCGCGGCGCGATAAAGCTCGGCCGCCTCGGCATAAAGGCCGTTGCCGAAATGGAGATCGCCGGCGGCGCGGGCCTGCGATCCGGTCCCGGCCGGCGCCAGCGCACCGGTGCGCGCGGCGGCGAGGCGGCCGCGTTCCGCCGTGGCCGCGCGGGCGGCCGTGGCGGCCACCAGCTCGCGCGGGATGCGCGCCGTGGCCACCATGCCGCGCGAAACGCCCTCGTCGAGCACGGCCTTGGCTTCACCGATCTGCTGGGCACGGACGGCGGCCTCGGCATATTCGTTATAGTCGCGTTCGCCGCTCAACGCCTGGCTGGCGCGCATCAGACGCTGCACATCGATGGGCAGCGCCGGATCGGCGGGAGCCAGTTCGCGATAGGCGAGCAGGGCATCGCGCCAGTTCACCGCGCTCGGATAATTGGCGACCAGGGCGCGGGCGAAGATGCCGGCCTGAGGCGCCATCCGGCCATCGAAGGCAAGAGCGAGGCCGCGCAGGATCCAGCTTTCGGGGGCGGGCCGCCCGCTTGCCTGCGCCGCGTCGACCGCGCGCACGAGATACAGGACGCCGTTGCCCGGTTCGCCCATCCGCACCTTGAACTCCGCATAATCGGCGAGCGCCCCCGCATTGTTCGGCTGCAGCTCGATGATCCGGGCAAGCAATCGTTCGGTACGCGGCACATCGCCCGCGGCGAGGCCGCGCGTGGCCTGGTTGGCGAGCAGCGGGCCCATTTCCTCGGGCGTGGCCTGCCCGCTTTCGACCAGCAGGTCGATCGCCTGCGCCCGCAGCGCGGCATCGCCGCGGCGGTCCGCGATCTGCAGCTGATAATAGCCGACGGCATGGCGCCCTTCCGGGCTGCGCACCGCGGCCCGGGCCGCGGTCATGGCCTGGTCCTGAGCCGCGCGATCCTGGCCCGCGACGGTGTTGCCGAGCGCAGCGACGACGTTGCGTTCGGCCGGACTGAGCGCGAGCGAGCGGACCGGCTGAGCCGCCGCCGGCTGCTGGGCGAGCGCCGGGCCGGACGCGGCCAGGGCGAGGGCAACGGCCAAAGCGGCCCTGGAGAGCTTCATGAACACCGACTCCCTAGCGACTCCGCCCGTCGCGGCGGCTCGGCGTGGCTCTTAGCGCCAGGCCGGGCCGCTTGCTAGGGCCGGGCCGCTGAACCCTGCTTGAACTGCGCCAAGGGTTAAAAGCCCCGCCGAAACAGCATTTTGAAGGGCTGGCGCTTTTCCCGATCCGCCCTATCTAGAGACATGCCTCTCGCGCGCGTGCGCACGCGCGCGGGGTGGTCATGGCCCGATGCTTCGGCTAGGGTCTTCGCACATCGCCGGCGCCGCCAGGCGCTCCAGCCCGTCTTTCAACAGGAAATCCCATTGGCCAGCGAAACGCCGACCATCGACCGCAGCGATATCTCCCCGGTTTCCATCGTCGACGAGATGAAGACCTCCTATCTCGACTACGCGATGAGCGTGATCGTGGCGCGGGCGCTGCCCGACGTGCGCGACGGCCTGAAGCCGGTGCACCGGCGCATCCTCTACGCCTGCCAGGAAGGCGGCTTCGTTCCCGGGCGCCCGTATCGCAAATCGGCGAAGATCGTCGGCGACGTGATGGGCAATTATCACCCGCATGGAGATAGCGCGATCTACGATGCGCTCGCCCGGATGACGCAGGATTGGTCGCTGCGGGTGCCGCTGATCGACGGCCAGGGCAATTTCGGCTCGATGGATCCCGATCCGCCCGCCTCGATGCGGTACACGGAGGCGCGGCTCGCCAAGGTCGCGATGACCCTGCTCGACGATCTCGACAAGGACACGGTCGATTTCACGCCCAATTACGACGCCTCGCGCGAAGAGCCGCAGGTGCTGCCCGCGCGCTTCCCGAACCTGCTCGTCAACGGCGCCGGCGGCATCGCGGTCGGCATGGCGACCAACATCCCGCCACACAATCTCGGCGAGGTCATCGCCGCCTGCAAAGCCTATATGGACAATCCGGCGATCACGATCGACGAGCTGATCGAGATCGTCCCCGGCCCCGATTTCCCGACCGCGCCGATCATCCTCGGCCAGCATGGCGCGAAGAGCGCCTATCATACCGGCCGCGGCTCGATCCTGCAGCGCGCGCGTCACGAGATCGAGGAGGGCCGGGGCGAGCGGCGCTCGATCGTGCTGACGTCGATCCCGTTCCAGGTCGGCAAGAACGGCCTGGTCGAGAAGATCGCCGAGGCGGCCAAGGACAAGCGCGTCGAGGGCATTTCCGACATTCGCGACGAATCGAACCGCGAAGGCATGCGCGTCGTCATCGATCTCAAGCGCGACGCCACGCCGGACGTGGTGCTGAACCAGCTGTGGCGGCACACGCCGGCACAATCCTCCTTCCCCGCGAACATGCTCGCGATCCGCGGCGGCCGACCGGAGACGCTGAACCTCAAGGACATCATCGAAAGCTTCGTCCGCTTCCGCGAGGAGGTGATCACCCGCCGGGCCAAGTTCGAGCTCGCCAAGGCCCGCGACCGGGCGCATCTGTTGCTTGGCCTCGTCATCGCGGTCACCAATCTCGACGAGGTGGTGCGGATGATCCGCGCCTCCGCCTCGCCCGCCGAGGCCCGCGCCTCGCTGGTCGCCCGCGACTGGCCGATCGCGGAGATCG
>DATINU010000121.1:0-5113 GCA_035473955.1 Allosphingosinicella sp. | reverse complement strand
AGCGAGATCACCGCCGACCGGGTCAGCGTCGACGGCACCACGTTGCGCTACAGCGACGCGACCCCCGCCGATTTCCGGACCAACCCGGCCAACGCCCCCGCGTTCGTGACGCTCCCGGGCGCGCTGACTTCGGTCAACGGCTATTACGACTCCGTCAACGGCGTCCTCGCCGGCCGCGCCTACGGGAGCGAGGCCTCGGGCATCCGCGCCGCCACGGCCGCCGAATTCGCCAATCCCGACGCCTTCGTGCTCACCAACGGCTCGGGTGCGAACCGCTATCCGATCGTCGCCGGCACCAGCCCGGCCGGCGCCCAGCTCACGGCCGCCGAGGTCCGCGCCTTGCTCGAGGAGGCGTTCAAGATCATGAGCGCGGCGCGCGCCCAGATCCGCCGCCCGCTCGACAGCCGTGCCCAGGTCACCATCTCGGTGGTCGACACCAACGGCTCCGTGCTGGGCCTGGTCCGCTCGCCCGACGCGCCGATCTTCGGCACCGACGTCTCGCTGCAGAAGGCGCGCACCGCGATGTTCTTCTCGGCCGCCTTCGCCGCCGCCGATCTGCTCGCCAATCCAAATCCGGACGTGTCGGGCCGGGTCGCGCAGGCGCGGACCTTCTTCGCCGATCCCAATGCGCTGACCGGGATCCACGCCTTCACCGACCGGGCCAACGGCAACGTCTCGCGCCCCTATTTCCCGGACGGCGAGCTCGGCCGCCCCCCCGGCCCCTTCTCGCGGCCGATCGCCGAGTTCAATCCCTTCTCCACCGGCCTGCAATCCGCGTTGATCAGCGGCAATGTCGTCACCCATGTGGGGTTCATCCTCGGCCTCAACGCCGACACGCCGCAACAATGCGCCGCCAATCCGACGCCAAGCCGCCTCGCCAACGGCATCCAGATTTTCCCCGGCTCGGTGCCGATTTACCGCGGGAATCAACTGGTTGGCGGGATCGGCGTCTCGGGCGACGGCATCGATCAGGACGACATGATCAGCTTCCTCGGGACTCACAATGCGGGCCTTCGTCTCGGCACCATCGCCAATGCCCCGGCCGCGATCCGCTCGGACCAGATCGTCGTGCCGCTGCCCGGCGCCTCCGGCGGGGGCGTGCGGCTGCGTTATGTCGGCTGTCCGTTCAATCCGTTCCTCGGATCGAACGAGCAGAATGTCTGCCAGGGTAAATGAGCCTGGCCGCCGCCCTCCTTTCGCTGCTGGCGACGACGGCCTCGACCGACCGGCTCGCCTTCCTCGATCTCGACGATCTGCAAGACCCGCCGCCTGCCGAAGCCAGTGCAGAGACGGCTGCGCCGCCCGAGGATTTCTCGCAGCCCGCGCCGGTGCCCTCCGAGGAGGAACTCATCGACGGCCGGCGCCGCCCGGGCGTCCCGCAGCACGATTTGCCGGATCCGGTGAACCAGGTGAATCCCGGCGCGATCCGTTCGCCGCCGCCCGAGGCCTTTCCGGCCGAGCACGTCGCCATCCCCGACCGCTGGCGGCTGATCGAGACGCTCGGCATCGTCCGCGAGCGCTGGTGGGATCCGTACAACCAGAACACGCTGAAGGGCGACCGGCCGATCTGCGTTCCCGCCGACGAGCGCGAGGAGCGTCAACGCGCCTTCGGCTGCCGCGTCCACCGCCTGCTCGGGCTGCGGGAGCATGACTGGTTCTTCGTCGCCAATCTCGTTTCCGACACGGTGATCGAGCCGCGCACTTTCCCGATCCCGGTCGGCGTGCAGACCACCCAGCAGCCGGGCAACAACGACGTCTTCGGCAACAATCGCAGCCTTGTGCTCGCGCAGACTTTCATCGCCAGCATCGCCCTGATCAAGGGCAACACCGCCTTCGTGCCGCCGCATATCGAGTATCGGCTGACGCTCGCCTACAACGTCAATTATGTCGATGTCGGCGAGCGGCGCATCCTCCATGTCGAGCCGTCGAGCGGGACCGACCGCTTCGATCACGCGCTCGGCGTCCAGGAAGCCTTCGTCGACTATCACATCCGCAACGTCTCGGACCGGTTCGATTTCGATTCGATCCGAGTCGGCATCCAGCCGTTCAACTTCGATTTCCGGGGCTTCCTGTTCCAGGACCAGCAACTCGGCGTTCGCCTGTTCGGCAACCGCGACAACAACCGCTTCCAATATAATATCGCGGCGATCTGGCGGCTTGAGAAGGACACCAATTCGGGCCTCAACAACCTCTTCCAGACCCCACGCGACGACTGGATCCTGCACGCCAATCTGTTCCGCCAGGATTTCCCCTTCGTCGGCCTGACCAGCCTGGTCAGCCTCACCTACAATATGAACCGCGAGCGCGGCGAGATCGAGGTTGACGACAACGGCTTCCCGGTCCGCCCGGCGCTGATCGGCAATCTGCGCGCGCGCAATTACGATGTCGGCTATCTCGGCTATAGCGTGGACGGACGGATCGGGCGGGTGAACCTTTCCGCCTCGTTCTACGGCCTTCTCGGCTCCGACCGCCGCAACATCTTCACCGGCGAAAATGCCAGGGTGCAAGGCTTCTTCGCCGCCGCCGAACCCTCGATCGATTTCAACTGGATCCGCCTGCGCGGCGCCGCATTGTTCTCCAGCGGCGACGGCGATCCCTATGACGGCGTCGAGCGCGGCTTCGACAACATTTTCGAAAACCCGATCTTTGCCGGCGCCGACACCTCCTACTGGATTCGCCAGACCATCCCCTTCGCCGGCGGCGGCCGAGCCGTCTCGCTGAACGGGCGCAACGGGCTCCTGGTGAACCTGCGCTCCTCCAAGGAGCAGGGCCAGTCCAGCTTCGTCAATCCGGGGACGATGCTGCTCGGCGCGGGGGCGGACTTCGACATCACCCCGCGCTTCCGGCTCTCCGCCAACGCCAATCACCTCTGGTTCCACCAGACCGAGGTGCTGGAGGCGCTCCGCCAGCAGGGCACGATCCGCCGCGACATCGGCTTCGATCTCAGCGCCGCCGCGATCTGGCGGCCTCGCGCGATCCAGAACGTCGTCTTCCGCCTCTCCGGCGCCGCGCTCGTGGCCGGCAGGGGCTTTCGCGACCTTTTCGAGAACGAGAATCGCGACCGCGTCTATTATTCCGTCCTGTTCAACGCGATCCTGAGCTATTGAAATGGTCCGCTTCGCCCGCCTTTCCCTGATCGCCGCCGCGCTTACCGCCGCGGCCGGGGTCGGCGTGTCGCAGCTCGGCGCGTCGGAAAAGGAAGCGCCGGTCGTCCGCGATTATTCGCTGGTCCGCGCCGCGCCGGCACCGCGCACCCAGGAATGGGAGGATGCGGAAGCGAAGAGCGTCGGCTGCACCTCCTGCCATACCGCCAGCGACGCCCATACCATGCACCGCTCCCCCGCCGTCGTGCTCGGCTGCACCGATTGTCATGGCGGCAATCCGCGCATCACCCGGCCCGAAGGCGCGCAGCAGGGCGGCTCGACCTATCTGCTGGCGCAGAATCAGGCGCACGTGCTGCCGCGCTTTCCGGGCGCCTGGCATTTCCCGTCCAGCGCCAATCCGGCGCGCAGCTACACCTTGCTCAACATCGAGGCGCCCGAATTCGTCCGTTTCAACAACCCCAGCGACTATCGCGCGGTCCGCGACGCTTGCGGCGCCTGTCATATCGAGATCATCGAGGCGGCCGAGCGCTCGCTCATGTCCACCGGCGCGATGCTCTGGGGCGGGGCCGCCTACAATAACGGCATCCTGCCCTACAAGAACTACCTCACCGGCGAGGCCTATACGCGCGCCGGCGAATCCGCCTTGATCCGCTCGCCGCTCGGCCCGGAGGGGCTGACCGACGAGCAGCGCGCCCGCGGCGTCCTCGCCGAGCTCTATCCGCTGCCGACCTGGCACGTCATCCCGCCCGCCGACGTCTTTCGCGTCTTCGAGCGCGGCGGGCGCAACATCGGCACCCAATTCCCGGAGATTGGCCTGCCCAACCCGACCGGCTCGATCCAGCGGCTGGAGGAGCCGGGCCGGCCGGACCTGCGCCAGTCCAATCGCGGCCCCGGCACCGGCATCCGCGTCGCCATCCCCGTACTCAACATTCACAAGACCCGGCTCAACGACCCCTACATGTGGTTCATGGGCACCAACGATCAGCCCGGCGACTATCGCCATTCCGGCTGCTCGGGCTGCCATGTCGTCTATGCCAACGACCGCGAGCCGCGCCATTCGATGACTTATTCCGGCTACGGCCGCGACGGCCAAACCGCGACCGTCGATCCGACCATCGCCTCGCTGACCGAAGGCCGCGGCCATGCCGAGGAGGGCGAGGGGCACGCCGCGCCCGCCGACGAGAATCACGCCGCGGTCGGTGAGCGGGGCCATCCCATCCGCCACGTTTTCTCGCGCGCCATCCCGACCGCGCAGTGCATGACCTGCCACATGCACCAGCCGAACATCTTTCTGAACTCGTTCCTCGGCTACACGATGTGGGATTATGAATCCGACGCAGATCTGATGTGGCCGGGTCCGGAGAACCGTCTTCCCGCGCGCACCCCCGAGGAGGAGGCGCGCTTCCGGGGCCAGCATTATCCGACCGCCGCGCAGGTCCATGAGGTGCTCGATCGCAACCCCGAGGGCGCCGCGCCGCGCGGACTTTGGGGATCGGTCGATTTCCTGCGCGAGGTCTACGACCGGGTGAACCCGCTCGCCCGCCAGACCCAGTTCGCCGACTATCACGGCCATGGCTGGAACTTCCGCGGCATCTTCCGCCGCGACCGCGAGGGCAATCTGCTCGACGCCAACGGCCAGATCATCCCGCCCGGCGATCCCGACACCTTCCGCCGCGAAAATGAGGGGCTGTTCGTCCCCGCCGGCACCAATCCCGGCCGCGCCGTCCACATGATGGACATCCATGCCGAGCGCGGCCTGCAATGCGCCGACTGCCATTTCGCGCAGGACAGCCACGGCAACGGCTTCATCTACGGCGAGGTCGCGAACGCGGTCGAGATCGGCTGCCGCGACTGCCACGGCACGGCGCGCGGGCTGGCGAACCTGCGCACCTCCGGCCCTGCGGCCCCGACCCATGGCACCAACCTCGAGGTGATCCGGAACGAGGATGGCCGCCGCCGCTTCGAATGGCTGGATTGCGAGCTCGCCCGCGAGGAGGTGCCGAACCTGC
>DATINU010000120.1:0-3139 GCA_035473955.1 Allosphingosinicella sp. | reverse complement strand
GGGGCGAACGCCAATGCCCGCGCCACCGCTCTGTCCCGCCAGAGCGCGCTGCACAATGCGGCCTGGAATGGCGATCTCGACATGGCGAAATTGCTCGTCGAGCATGGCGCCGACCTCCACGCCCGCGACGGCGAGCATGACGCCACTCCGCGCGGCTGGGCCGAAACCGCAATCGCCGTCACTAACAATCCGGATTGCGCGGGCGTGGCCGCCTGGCTGGCGGCGCACGGCGGCTGATCCTCCTGCCCTTGCGAGGCCATTGGAAAGCGCCGGGTCTTTCTGATAGCGCTCCTCGCATGCCGACGACGTCCGCCACCTCTGCCCGGGAGATATTGACGGGCCTGCACGACGTGATGGCGTCGAAGCTGGGCGCGCAGGCCAAGCTCAACAAGGTGGTGAAGATCATCGCCGAAGCGATGGCGAGCGAGGTCTGCTCGATCTATCTCCTGCGCGACGGCGTGCTCGAGCTGTTCGCCACGGTCGGCCTCAACCAGGAGGCGGTGCACGTCACCAAGCTCGCGCTCGGCGAAGGCCTGGTCGGCACGATCGCCAAGGACGCGGCGATCCTCAACCTCGACGAGGCCGCCTCCCATCCCGAATTCGCCTATCGCCCGGAAACCGGCGAGGAGCTGTTCCACAGCTTCGCCGGCGTGCCGGTCATCCGCAAGGAGCGCGCGATCGGCGTGCTCGCCGTCCAGCATGCCGAGCCGCGCGGCTATGACGAGCTGGAGATCGAGGCACTGCAGACCGTGGCGATGGTGCTCGCCGAGCTGATCGCCAATGCCGGGCTCGCCGATCGGGCCGCCGTGCCGGGCGAGGAGGATCGCAGCGGCGGCACCCAGCAGCTGACCGGGCTGAAGCTCGTCCTCGGCATGACCAAGGGCCATGCCGTCTATCATCAGCCCCGCATCCTGATCGAGCATACCGTCGCCGACGATACCGAGGCCGAGCGCCGCCGCGTCTATTCCGCCTTCTCCAAGATGCGCGAGCAGATCGACGCGATGATGGGCACGGTCGAGTTCGGCAATATCGGCGAGCATCAGGAGGTGCTCGAGACCTACAAGATGTTCGCCTATGACGAGGGCTGGTCGCGGCGGATCAACGAGGCGATCGACAGCGGCCTGACCGCCGAGGCTGCGATCGAACGCGTCCGCCAGCGCATGCAGCAGCGCATGCGCCAGATCGACGACGCCCTGCTCGCCGATCGCATGCACGATCTCGACGATCTGTCGAACCGGCTGCTCAGGATCGTCTCGGGCCAGCTCGGCACCGCCGCGCAATCCGGCATGCCGCAGGACGCGGTGCTGATCGCGCGCAATCTCGGGCCCGCCGAGCTGCTCGAATATGACCGGCGCAAATTGAAGGGCGTGATCCTCGAGGAAGGCTCGCTCACCGCCCATGTCACGATCGTCGCCCGGGCGATGGGCGTACCGATGATCGGCCGGATCGCCAACGTCCGCCGCGCCATCGCCGAGGGCGATCTCGTCCTCCTCGACGGCGGCGAGGCCAGCGTCATCGCCCGCCCGACCCCGGCGATCGAGGAGGCGTTCGACACCCAGTTCAGCGTTACCCAGAAGCGCCGCGCCGAATATGCCGCGGTCAAGGACAAGCCGGCGGTGACGAAGGACGGCGTGCGCATGTCCGTGATGGTCAATGCGGGCCTGCGCGACGACGTCGCCGCGCTCGACGCGACCGGCGCCGACGGCATCGGCCTGTTCCGCACCGAATTCCAGTTCCTGGTCTCGGCCACCTTGCCCAAGCGCGAGGCGCAGCAGCGGCTCTACCGGGCGGTGCTCGATGCGGCGGGCAAGAAGCCCGTCATCTTCCGCACCGTCGATGTCGGCGGCGACAAGAACCTGCCCTATCTCGATGTCAGCCCGGAGCGGGAGGAGAATCCCGCGATGGGCTGGCGGGCGCTGCGCCTCGCGCTCGATCGCGGCGGGCTGATGAAGAGCCAGGCCCGGGCGCTGCTGGAAGCGGCCGCCGGCCGCGAGCTGCAGGTCATGTTCCCGATGGTCTCGGAGCCCTGGGAGTATGACGAGGCCAGGGCCCTGGTAGAATGGGAACGGGCCTGGCTGGCCGAGCGGAAAAAGCCGCTGCCGAAGAAGATCCTCTACGGCTGCATGCTGGAAGTGCCTTCGCTCGCGGAGACGCTCGATCTGCTGCTGCCCAAGCTCGATTTCCTTTCGATCGGCACCAACGATCTGACCCAGTTCCTGTTCGCCGCCGACCGCTCCAATCCGCGCCTTGCCGAGCGCTACGACTGGCTCTCTCCGGCGATCCTGCGCTTCCTGCGCCGGGTCGTGCGCATGGCCGACAAATATGAAGTGCCGGTCGGTGTCTGCGGCGAGATGGGCGGACGCACGCTCGAGGCGATGGCGCTGGTCGGCATCGGCGTTCGCCGGCTGTCGATCACGCCGGTCGCGGTCGGCCCGATCAAGGCGATGATCCGCTCGCTCGATGCCGGCGAGATTTCGCGCGCCATGGACCGCCTCCTCGCCAAGCCGCCCGAAGATATCCGCGCCACCCTCGCCCGCTGGGCGGAAAAGCATGATGTAACGATGGCTTGAGTCCGTCTCGTCGGTTGACACAAAGCAGGTGTAAGCGGAGACAGGCGCGACTCTAAGTGGATAGCCTCTGATGACGGATGTTGAGGACGGCGAGGGCGAAGTCTTCGTCTCGACCGGCGAACAATTGAAGCGGGCGCGCGAGGCCAAGGGCCTCAGCCTCGACGACGTCGCCAATCAAACCCGCATTCCGATCCGCCATTTGCAGGCCATCGAGCGCGAGGAATGGGATGCGCTGCCGGCGCCGACCTACGCGGTCGGCTTCGCTCGCAATTATGCCAATGCGGTCGGCCTTGACGGTGCCGCGATCGGGCTGGAGCTGCGCGAGCGGCTGGGCGGCGCGGTGCGCAGCCGGGCGCCGACGCCTGAATATTACGAACCGGCCGATCCCTCGCGCATGCCGCCCAGGGGGTTGGTGATCGGCGCCGTGGTCTTCGCCGCCCTGCTGATCGCCGTCTATTTCTTCTGGTTCAGCAGCTACCGGAGCGAACAGGTCCCCGATCTGGAAGTCCCCGCCGAAGGCCCGGCGGCGGCCCCGGCCGCGACCGCCCCGGCCCAACCCGCCGCGAACG
>DATINU010000119.1:0-19550 GCA_035473955.1 Allosphingosinicella sp. | reverse complement strand
CGATGCGGCCGCGGCCCGGAAGGAGGCCACAAGATATTGATCCGGCATGTTTTTCTCTATCCGGCCCTTGCTGCGCTGCTGGCCCCCGCAGCGCCCGCCGCCGGGCCCGCCCAGGCGCCGGGCAGCGAAGCCACACGTGTGGCTTCGCCGACGCTCGATCAACGGGTGGCCGCGATCGGCTATCGCCTCGCCACCGCCAATCGCGCGCGCTGTGCCGACCACCAGTTCCTGCCCGGTTTCTCGGTCCACGATCTCTCCCAATATGACGCGGCCGAGCGCGGGAGCGCAGCGATTCGGGAGCTGGGTTTCGAGGCCGGACCCGCGGTCCTGACCTTGATCGCCGACGGACCGGCCGATCGTGCCGGCCTCAGGGTCGACGATGTGCTGCTCGGCGCCGACGGGACGGCGCTGCCGCACGCGACGGTGCTGCCAGCGCGCGGCAGCTACGCCCAGATGGAACAGATTCACGGCGCGCTGGAAGCGGCCTTCGCCGACGGGCGAAGCACGCTCGTCGTGCGCCGCCGCGGAGCGCCCCTCAGCCTCACCGTCGAGGCGGTGGCGGGCTGCGCGAGCCGGTTTGAGATGATTCCCGGCCGCAGCCTCAATGCCAAGGCGGACGGCCGTTACGTTCAGGTGACGATCGCGCTCGCCCAATATGCGGCCGCGGACGAGGAGCTTGCGGCGATCCTCGCGCATGAGTTCGCGCACAATATCCTGCGTCACCGCGCCCGGTTGGACGCGGCGGGGGTGCGGCGCGGCGTGCTGGGCAATTTCGGGCGCAACGCCCGGCTGACCCGTGAAACCGAGCTGGAGGCGGATCGGCTCGCGCCCTATCTGCTCGATCGGGCCGGCTACGATCCCGAGGCGGCGGTGCGCTTTTGGCGGCGCCTGGGCAACCGCGGGTTCAACATCTTCGGCAGCCCGACCCACGGCGGCTGGGGAAGCCGGATCGAGGCGATCCAGGGCGAAATCGCGCGCATCAGGCGGGCGCGGACGGCGGGCAGCGTGTCGGAGCCGGATTTCGTCCGGCTGCCGCTGAGCTAGGTCGACAGGAACCAGCGTTCCTCACCCTCCACCCCGATCGCGGTCAGCCGGTCGCTGGCATAAGCGCCGGTGTCGATGCCGATCCGGTTGGACCGCAGATCGACCCGATCGGTGATGCTATGGCCGTGGACCACGACCTTGCCGAAGCTTTCGCGGTGGTTGAGGAATTCCTCGCGGATCCAGCAAAGGTCGCTTTGCGCCTGTTCTTCGAGCGCGACATGCGGGCGGATGCCGGCATGGACGAACAGGTAGTCACCGACCTCGATCCAGCTTTCGAAGCCGGACAGGAATTCGACATGCTCGGCGGGCACCTGGCGGCGTAGCACCGCCATCAGTGCGTCATGATCGAGCTCCCGATAGTCCCGATCGCCGATCCCGTAGCTGAGCAAGGTTTCGCGGCCGCCGATTCGACCAAGAAAACGCAACGCGCGAGCGTCGCCTTCGAGCGCGCGAAGAAATACTTCCTCATGATTGCCCATCAGGCAGCGTGCGGGCCGCGCGCGGGCGAGGGCCATGGCGCGTTCGACGACGCCCTTTGAATCGGGGCCGCGGTCGATCAGGTCGCCGAGCAGGATGATTTCGGTGTCGGCGGGGCAGCGACCGCGCTCGTCCTCCGCGATCAGGCGGAGCAGCTGCTCGAAGAGGTCGCTCCGGCCGTGAATGTCGCCGATCGCATAGACGCGCCGTCCCTCCGGGATCCGGCAAGGCTCCGGCTCGGCGCTCCTGAAGAGGTTGGATAAGGGTCGGAACACCATGCGCGGACGCCGTGTGAAACTCCGTCGGGAGGGAGGCTAGGAGATAGGGGCTGGCCGGAGCGGCTTCAATCGGCCCCGCGGGCGAGGAAATCGGCGTAAGCGAGAGCGATCCCCTCGCGGAGCGGGATTCGCCGCGTCCACCCCATCGCGGTCAGCTTGCCGACGTCGAGCAATTTGCGCGGGGTGCCGTCCGGCTTGTCCGCATCGAGCTCGATCCGCGGTTCGGCGCCGACCACCTCGCAGACCAGGGTGGCGAGATCGAAGATGCTGATATCCTCGCCGGCGCCGACATTGACGTGCTCCGCGTCCGAATAATGGCGCATCAGGAAGACGCAGGCGTCGGCGCAATCGTCGGCATGGAGGAATTCGCGGCGCGGCGTGCCCGTGCCCCAGAGGCGGAGACGGTCCGCCTCGCCCTTCTTCACCAGATGCGCCTTGCGGATCAGCGCGGGCAGGACGTGGCTGCTTTCCAGATCGTAATTGTCGCCGGTCCCGTAGAGATTGGTCGGCATGGCGGAAATGTAATCGGCGCCGTGCTGGGCGCGATAGCTCTGGGCGAGCTTGATCCCGGCGATCTTGGCGATCGCATAGGCCTCGTTGGTCGGCTCGAGCGGCCCGGTCAGCAACTGGTCTTCCCGGATCGGCTGCTCGGCATATTTGGGGTAGATGCAGCTGGAGCCGAGGAAGAGCAGCTTTTCGACCCTCGCGCGGTGCGCGGCCTCGATCACGTTCGCTGCGATCATGACATTGTCGTAGAGGAAATCGGCGGGCCGGCTCTGATTGGCGAAAATGCCGCCCACCTTCGCGGCGGCGAGGAAAACCAGATCGGGTTTCTCCCCGGCGAACCAGGCGCGGACGGCGCCGGGGTCCCGCAGATCGAGCGCGGCCCGATCGGCGGTCAGCAGCTCGCAATCCTCGCTCGCCAGGCGGCGGCAGATGGCGCTGCCAACCATTCCGCGATGGCCGGCGACGTAGATGCGCTTGCCGGCGAGCTCGGTCATCAATCGCCCTTCGAGACGGGCGCGGACCGCATCACTTTCAGGTCCCCGGCGACCATCTCACGGGCCAGCTCGCGGGCGCTGGTCTCGTGCCGCCAGCCGAGCACGCGCTCGGCCTTGGCCGGATCGCCGAGCAGCAGCTCGACCTCGGTCGGGCGGAAATAGCGGGGATCGACCTCAATCAGGCATTTGCCGCTGGCGGCGTCATGGCCGCGCTCCTCGACGCCTTCGCCGCGCCATTCGATGGCGATGCCGGCATCCTCGAAGGCCCATTCGACGAATTCGCGGACCGACGTGGTGACGCCGGTGGCGAGGACGTAATCGTCGGGCTTGTCCTGTTGCAGCATCAGCCACATGCCGCGCACATATTCGCGAGCATGGCCCCAATCGCGCTTGGCGTCGAGATTGCCGAGATAGAGCTGCTCCTGCCGGCCGAGCGAGATGGCAGCGGCGGCGCGGGTGATCTTGCGGGTGACGAAGGTCTCGCCGCGGATCGGGCTTTCGTGATTGAAGAGGATGCCGTTCGAAGCGTGGATGCCATAGGCCTCGCGATAATTGACCACGATCCAATAGGCGTAGAGCTTGGCCGCGCCATAAGGGGAGCGCGGATAGAAGGGCGTGTCCTCGTTCTGCGGCACGTCGCGCACCTTGCCGTATAGCTCGGAGGTCGAGGCCTGGTAGAAACGGCAGCTCTCCGTCATGCCAAGGATGCGGATCGCCTCGAGCAGGCGCAGCGTGCCGAGCGCATCGGAATTGGCGGTATATTCGGGCGTCTCGAAGCTCACCATCACGTGCGACTGAGCGGCGAGATTGTAGACTTCGTCGGGGCGGACCTCCTGCAGGATGCGGATCAGGTTGGTCGAATCGGTCATGTCGCCATAGTGCAAATGGAGGCGGGCATGCTCGACGTGCGGATCCTCATAGAGATGCTCGATCCGTCCGGTGTTGAACGAGGAAGAGCGGCGTTTGACGCCGTGCACCTGATAGCCCTTTGCGAGCAGCAATTCGGCCAGATAGGCCCCGTCCTGTCCCGTCACGCCGGTGATCAGCGCGACCTTGCCATTGCTCGTCAAATGCCCGTCCCTTGCTGGTGCCGGTCCGCCGGCAGCGCGGGTCTTACCGGCCGCCCCCCCGCCGTTCAACTCCCGGCCGCGAGTTGACCGGGGCAGCGCGGCTGGGGATAGAGGGGGTCGAATCGCGGGCGAAGAGGCCAGTCGTGTATCTGCAAAATCTCATGCGCCGGCTGCGGACGCTCGTCCTCGCCCTCCTCGCCCTCCTCGTCATTCTGCCCGTGCCGGCCTGGGCCTCGATCGAGGTCGCCTTCTATTCGCGCGAGATGGGGGGCAACAATTTTCCGCATGCCTTCGTCACCCTGAAAGGGACGGTCGACGGCACCGGCGAAGTGATCGACACCAGTTGGGGCTTTACCGCCAAGACCCTGACTCCGGCTATCCTTTGGGGCTCGGTCGCGGGCGAGGTGCTGGTCGAGGGAGAGCGGCAGATCGCACGCAGCGACCGCCAGTTCGCTCTCGTCCTGACCGACGAACGCTATGGGGCGGTGATGGCGGTGGTCGAGCGCTGGCGCACCCGCCGCCAGCCTTCCTACAATCTCAACCGGCGCAACTGCATCCACTTCGTCGCCGAGATCGCCGAGGCGGCCGGCCTCACGGTCGATTATCCGCGCGAGCTGATGCGCCGCCCGCGTTCCTATCTGCAGCATGTGCGGACGCTCAATCCGCAGCTGCAGGACCCGGCGATCGACGCGCCGCCGGTCGCTGCGCCCTCCTTCTAGCCGCGCTTCCCCTTTTCGCCATTGGCGAAGGGCCCGATTCTGCTATTCAAGAGGTTCGTCTCGACAAGGGGAGGTGCCAGAAGGCATGGGTAAGGGGTCGGCGGCGGTTCCAGGCGAAAGCCGACGCTTCCGCAGCGTGCTCCGCAGTCTTGCCGTCGCCTCGGCCTTCCTCGCCGGCTCGGCCGCTGCGGCGCAGGTCGCCCCTACCCGCGAAGAGATCCAGCGACCGCCGCTCGAGGCGGACCAGCCCCCGGCGGCGCGGCTGACCGTCGAGGGCGGTATCGAGCGGGCGCCCTGCGCGCTCGACCGGCCCGAATATCAGGCTATCCGCTTGACCGTGACCGGCGTCGAGTTCGCCGATCTGAGGGGATTGAACGCCGACGACCTGCGTCCCGCTTACGCATCTTATCTCGGCCAGGAGCATCCCATCGCGGTGATCTGCGAGATCCGGGATCGCGCCGCGACCATCCTGCGCGATGCGGGCTATGTCGCCGCGGTCGAGGTGCCGGAGCAACGGATCATCGACGGGCATATCCGTTTCCAGGTGCTGATGGCCAAGCTGGTCGGCCTTCGCGTGCGCGGCAATGCCGGCCGGTCCGAGCGCGCCATCGCCCGCTATCTGGAGCGGCTCACCCAACGTGACGTGTTCAATCGCTACGAGGCCGAGCGCTACCTGCTGCTCGCCGGCGACTTGCCCGGCCTCGACGTCAGGCTGGCGCTGCGCTCGGCGGGCGCGGCGCGGGGCGAGGTGATCGGCGAGGTGACCGTGGTCCGCCGCGCGGCGCAGGCCGATGTCGCCATCCAGAATCTGGGCTCGCGCGAGCTCGGCCGCTGGGGCGCGATGGTGCGCGGCCAGGTCTTCGGTCTGACCGGGCTGGGCGACCGGACCACTATCGCCGTCTTCACCACCGCCGACACCTCCGAGCAGCAAACGCTGCAGATCGCGCACGATTTTCGCGTGGGCAGCGAGGGTCTCGCCTTCGGCGGGCAGCTCACCTACGCCTGGGCGAGCCCGGATCTCGATTTGCCCGGCGTCGAGATCGACTCGCAAACCCTCTATGCGACGCTCGAAGCGAGCTATCCGTTCGTCAGGCGGCAGGCGCTGACGCTGCGCGGCGCGCTCGGCCTCGACATCATCGATCAGGACATCGTCTTCAACGGAATCCCGCTCAACCGGGACCGGATGCGGATCGCCTTCGTCCGCGCCGATCTTGACGCGGTCGGGCTGGTGCCCGGCAACCCGCAATATACCCTGACCGCCCCGCGCTGGCGGCTCAGCGCCAATGCGGAGCTGCGTCGCGGGCTCGATATCTTCGGCGCATTCGACGGCTGTGGAACCGGGTTGATCGGCTGCCTCGCCCCCAATGTCGTGCCACCCACGCGCTTGGAAGGCGATCCCGACGCCTTCGTCGTTCGCGGCGGGCTCTACGGCGAGTTCCGGCCGGTGCCGAACTTCACCATCGCGATCGGGGCGCGGGGCCAATGGGCCAGCGATTCTTTGTTCAGCTTCGAGGAATTCTCCGCGGGCAATTACACGGCCGGGCGCGGCTACGATCCCGGCGCTCTGCTCGGCGACAGCGGCATCGGTCTGCAGGCGGAGCTGCGCTACGGCAACACCGTGCCGGCCGGGCCGAAGGATCTGGCGTTCGAACCCTATGTCTTCTTCGATCAGGCCTGGGTCTGGAACGAGGACGTGCTCTTCGCCATGCCACGTCAGGAAGTGAGTTCGATCGGCGGCGGCATTCGCGCCGTTTACGGCGATCGCTTCCGGATCGACGTGCTGCTCGCCGAGCCGCTCGACCGGACGCCCCTGCAGACGCGGCGCGGCGACACCCGCCTGCTCGTCACCCTCACCGCCCGGCTGTGGCCATGGAGGTCCCGATGACCGTCAAGCAGATGCTGATGCTGGGCTGCGCGATCGGCGGCATTGCCGTTGCCGCGCCTTTGACGCAGCTCGACGCACAGGCGTTCAACGCAACCCCCAAGACGGTGACCGGCGGAGTCATCTACGACCGGCTGACTCCCGGGATCGAGACGGTCTTCGTCACCACCGATAGCGCCATCATCAACTGGACGCCGACCAACGGCCCGTTTCTGCCCGCCGGGAATACGGCGACCTTTGCAAACGGCATCAACAACAATAGTTTCGCGGTGCTCAACCGGATCCTGACCACCACCCCGATCCGCTTCGACGGGACCGTGCTCAGCCGCATCCAGAATCTGGCGGCCGGCACTTCCGATCCCGGCGGCACGGTGGTCTTCTCCAGCCCCGGCGGGATCATCGTCGGCCCGACCGCGGTGTTCGACGTCGGCAACCTCATTCTGACCACCCTGAATGTCGTCGACAGTTCCGGCGATTTCGGCGGGACGACGCGCAATTACCAGTTCGCCGACGGCGCCGCCTTCCCGAATGCGGCGATCGTCACCCAGGCGGGATCGAAGATCACCGCGCTCAACCAGGGCTCCTACGTCGCCCTGATTGCTCCGCGCGTGGTCCACGGCGGCTCGCTCAGGGCCAATGGCTCGATCGCCTATGTCGCGGGTGAGACGCTGCAGATGCGGGTCAATAACGGCCTGTTCGACATCATTGTCAGCACCGGCAGCGACAATGCGACCCCGATCATCCACACCGGCACGACCGGCGGCCCCTCCAGCGTCGCTGCAGATGACGTTCAGCGCATCTACATGGTCGCGGTGCCCAAGAACCAGGCCATCACCGCGGTCCTGGAAGGCAATGTCGGTTTCGATCCGGCGGTCAATGTCGGGGTCGAGAACGGCGCCATCGTCCTTTCGGCCGGGCACAGTGTGGTGGGCGGCAATGTCGATCGCTTCGCCGCCGCGAGCCCGGTCCCGGTGCCCGGCGTCGCCGCGAGCTTCCACATCCGCGGCGGCACGGTCACCTCCGATCTCACCGGCACGGCGGTGACCGATATGCTCGCCAGCGGCCAGACCACCGGCAGCCTGCTCTTCCAGCAGGACGTCAGCCTGTTCGCCGACCGCCGCGCGCACCTCTTCGCCGGGACGAACCAGAATGTGACCGTCAACGGCACCGCCTTGATCTCCGCCGCCCGCCTCGACAGCGCCGACAAGAACGAGATCGATCTCACCGGCGGAGAGGCCCTGGTCTTCGCCCAAAGCGGGGGAACGGTGGCGATCAACGGCGCGACCACGGTGACCGCCGCGGCGCGGGGCCGGATCGGTGCCGGCGGCATGGTGGGCACCGGCACGGGCGGCACGGCGGGCATCTTCGTCGATCAGGGCAACGTCCAGCTGAACGGCAACGTCCTCGTCGATGCGACCGGGGCCGGCGGACCGCCGCCCGCGGGCTCGCCGTCCGGCGGCAATGGCACCGGCGGCATGGCTTTCGTGGAAGGCCGCAACGGGGGTGCCGTGCAGGTCATGGGCGGCCTCGGCATCGACGCCTCGGGCGCGGCCAGCGAGGCGAGCGGCGCTCTCGCGGTCACGGGCGCGACTGGGCTCGGCGGTACGATCCGGCTCGGCACGACCGGCACCGCGCAGGTGACGGTCACCGGCCCGGCCAATTTCGTGACGGACGGGAAAGGCGGCGTCGTCTTCGACGGCATGGGGAATCGGGGCGGCCTCGGCCGGGGTGGCGACATCCTCGTCACCCAGACCGGCGGCGCGATCACGCTCGGCGCCGCCGCGATGAGCGCGAGCGGCTTCGGCGGCGTGGGCCCGGACGGCGGCACCGGCCAAGGGGGCACAATCGTCTTCGACGTTGCCAATGCCCAATTCCAGCTCAACGGCGCGGGGACGCTGGCCGCGACCGGCACGGGCGGCGATAGCGGGCTCGCGGGCGGGCAGGGCGGCAACGGGCAGGGCGGATCGGTCCGCTTCACCGTGCGCAACGGCGGCGCCGGCGCGCGTATGGGGACCGGCGCGCTCGACGTCGATGTCGCGGGCCGCGGCGGCCGCGGGAGCGGTTTCATGATCGGCACGCCCGCCGGCGACGGCGGCGGCGGCCAGGGCGGCGACATCGTATTGCTGGCTGAGGCGGGCAATGCCCAGCTCGATCTCGGCGCGCTCAGCGCTTCGGCCGACGGCCAAGGCGGGCAGGGCGGCGGCGCGGACAATAATTTCGGCGGCGGCGATGGCGGCGATGGCCGCGGCGGCACGGTCCAGGTCGGGACCATACCGACCGCCGCGCCCACGGTGACGGGCAGCGCCCGCTTCGCCAGTGTCGATCTCCACGCCAACGGTCTCGGTGGTCATGGCGGGCTTGGCCGCGGCACGGGCGGCGACGGGACGGGCGGCAACGCGACGATCTCCGCCGGCGGCGCGCCGGTGCTGATCGCGGGCACGACCCAGCTGACCGGCAATGGAGTCGGGGGCACGGGCGGGGTCGATCCGGTCGGCGGTCCGCCGGGAGATGATGGTCAGGCTACGGGCGGCGCGGTCAATCTAGCCGCCAGCGGCGCCAATGGCACCCTCAATGCGGGCACGGTCAACGGCACCGCTTCGGCGACCGGCGCGACGGCCCCGACCAACACGCCCGGGCATTGGCACGTCACGGCCGGTACGGGCGGTGCGGTCAACCTCGCCAATCTCAACCTCACCGCCGCGGCGAACGGGACCGTTGGAGCGCCGGCGTTTTCGAGCCTCGAGCCGAACGGCGGCGCGATCAACGTCACCGGCGTCGCCAACCTCGCGACGCCGGGCGAAATCCGGGTGACTGCAAGCGGCGCCGGCAAGATCAGCGGCGGTCGCTACAACCTCAACGCCGGGACCGACGTGACGATGAGCCACGCCGCGCCGGCCGCGAACGGCATCACGATCGATGCCGCCAATCTGTTCGTCGTCGCCGGCGACGATTTCAGCGCCGGCGCGGGCGTCGTCACCCGGACGACCGCGCAAACCGACATCCGCGCCGCCGACCAGGCGAGCGTCGCGGGCCGGATCGAGGGCAATGCAATTCTGGTGCGTTCCGCCGGGCTCGACGTCGCTGCGACGGGAGCGATCGGCACGGCGGCGACAGTCACCACCGATGTCCAGGCGACCGGCAACGCGGTCGTGAACGGCCAGATTCAGGGTCAGGCGATCATCCTGCGTTCGGCAGGCCTCAATGTCGGGACCAATGGCGTGATCGGCGGTGCGGGCACGAATGCGACCGATATCCTCGCCACCGGCGCGGCGAGTGTCGGCGGTCAGATTCGAGGCAATGCCATCGTCATGCGCTCGGCCAGCCTCGACGTTGCGGCGACCGGCGGGATCGGCACGGCGACCACCGCGACCACTGACGTCCAGACGGCAGGCAATGCCAATGTGGCCGGGCAGATCCAAGGCCAAGCCATCGTGCTGCGCTCGGCGGGCCTGGACGTGGCGGGCACCGGCGCCATCGGCGCGGCGGCCACAGCGACAACCGATGTCCGGGCGACCGGCAATGCCAGCATCGTCGGACAGGTCCAGGGGCAGGGTATCGTGCTCCGTTCGGCCGGGCTCAACATCGGCGCGACCGGGGTCGTCGGCAATGCCGGCACCACCAGCACCGATATCCTCGCCACTGGCGCCGCGAGCGTCGCCGGTCAGGTCCGGGGCATTACCATTATATTCAATGCCGCCTCGCTCGACCTCGCGGCGGGCGGCAGCATCGGCGGCGGCGCGACCGATCTCACCGACATCAGGACCGCCGGCAATGCCGCGATCGCCGGCCAGGTCACGGGCCGCACCGTGCGGATCAACTCGGCCGCGATCAACGTCGCGCCGAGCGGCATCGTCGGCGGTGCCGCTACCACTCAGGCCGAGCTGCACGCGACCGGCGCGATCGGCGTCGCCGGGCGCGTGCTGGGCACCAGCATCCTCGCCGCTTCGTCCGATCTCGATCTGCCGGCGGGGGGCGCGATCGGCGATGCCACGACCCAGCTCCTCACGCTGCAGCCCAATGCGACCGGACAAGCAGTGACCTTGGGGGGTACCACGCAGGGCGTAGGCTACACCCTGACCGGCGCCGAAGCCGGCCGGATCCGCGCCGGTACCTTGCGGGTCGAGGCTCCAGGAGTCGGGGCCGGCAATGCCGTCCTGATCCGCGATCTGACCTTCACCGGCGGTGGCGCGGCGAACGGCATCGGCATCCTCGAAATCAACAGCCCGGGCATCACGCGCGTCGAGGGCGCGCTGGCGATGGCCAATGCGGCCGTCGGCAACGGGATCTCGATCAACTCGCGCGAGCGAATCGAGGTGCCGACGTCGATCGGCAGCATCCGCGTCCGCGACGGAGCGGGCGCCCCGGGCGGCGCCCTGCAACTGCAGTCGAGCAATATCTGGATTGCCTCGCCGGCGATCCTCGCTCAGCTTGCGGCGAACCCGAATTACGGCGCGCGCGACGCCGATCTCCTGTCGAGCGTCGGCAACGAGGCGGAGCGCGGCTATGTCGAGGCCGACCGGATCGTGCTGGCCAGCGGCGGCACGCTCTTTACGCAAAATAGCGGGCCCGTCTTCAGCCCGGCGTATGCCGGGATCACCAACGGGCCGGGCGGGCTCGTGATCCGCGCCACCGCGCCGGGCGTGAACGTCAACGCCTTCGGGCGGCGGCTGAACGCCGACGGCACCTATACGGTCGGCGACGCCTGGTTCTTCCTGGCGAGCTACCAGGCGGGCGGCGGGGCGGGGGCACCGGGCAGCTTCGCCGCGGGCGCGACGTTCAACACCTGCATCATCCCCACCGGCCAGTGCCCGTCGCGGCCGCCGGGCGATCCGGTGCCGGGGCGCGATCCCACCACCGGGCCCACGGGCGGTTCGGATTCGATCCTGCTGCCGCCGGGCGCCGAGGCGGACGATCTGATCGATACCAGCTTCGCCGCCGAGGGGCTGATCGAGGAGCCGGTGACCAGCGGCGGCGACAACAGCCTTTGGGAAACCGATTGCGACCGCGACAATGACGGTCAGTGCGACGGGGGCCGGCAATGATCGCCCGTCTCGCCCTTGCTTTTGCCGTGCTCCTGGCCGTCCCCGCCGCGGCGCAGGTGCCGCTCAGCGCACAGGACGGCTTCCGGATCGGCTCGGGCGGCAGCGTCTTGTGCAGCGCCACGTCCCGGACGACGGATCCGGCCTTCGCCGACATGTTCGACCGCGCTTATGCCGTGATTTGCCGCGATGCGGCGGTGCCGGTGGGGCGGCTGTATGCGCTGCGGCTGCGGAATGGCGATCCCGCGCAGCGCCTTGCCGCGCTCCGCAGCGCCAGCGCGACCTGCACGCCCGGGCCGGGCGCGACGATCGAGGGGGTCGGCCCGGTCGAGACGCTCGATTGCCGCCTGAACGACGCCGACATCGCCTATCGGGTCTATCTTCATCGCAGCCGTAGCGCGCTCTACGTCGCCGAGGGCTTCGCCGGCTATGACAGCGCCCTGCAGCTGGCGCTGCGCAGCCTCGTCGCCGACCGGCCGGTCGCGGGCGATGTCGCCGTCGCCACCACGGGCGCGGGCGATCCCGCCGCCTTCGCCCGCGTCCAGGCCGGTCAGCTCGATCCGCAGCGCGCGCTCGCCGAAGCCTATCGGCGCAACAATGCCGGCTCCTATGCCGACTCCTCGGAGTTTTTCGGGGCGCTGAGTTCGAGCGGGACCGGCGCGCTCAACCAGGCCGAAGCGATGGTCAACGAGGCGCTGCAGAAATCCAATCTCGGCCGCCATGCCGAGGCCGATTCGCTCTTTTCGCGCGCCGAGGATTTGGCCGGAGCCGATCCGGTCACGGCACGCAGGCTGCGCAACTACCGGGCCATCCATTTGCTCAACCAGGGTATGGCCGAGGCGGCGATGGCCGAACTCGACAAGCCCATGCCGCCGCTCGGCATCGACCGGGCGGTGCAGAATCTGATCATCGATCGGCCGACTTCGGGCCGGCTCAGCGCCGAATCGCCGGGCGCCGGCCGGCTGCGCGGCGAGGAGGGGCTGACTCAGGAGGACAAGGCGCAGATCCTCGACGGGCAGGCCCTGCACCTGCGCGGCACCGTGCTGCGCCTGCAGGGCCGCGACGCCGAGGCAGTGGCCCCGTTCGAGCGAGCCCTCAGCGAACTCGCCGTGATACGCGGCGGCCGCATCGCCGCCACCGTCTGGCTGCGCGCCCAGGTCCATGCCGAGCTGGCCGGGATCGCCGAAGCGCGGGGCGACCGGGCCGAGGCCGAGCGCCAGCACCGGACCGGCATCGCGCTTCTGGAAGCCAATTATCCGGGCTCCTCGGCCCTGCTCAGCGCCAAGGGGCGGCTTGCGGGTTTCTACGTCCGCACCGCCCGCGCCGAACCGGCGGCGGCGCTCTACCGCGAGATCGTGACGGCGACTTCCGGGGAAGGCGATGCGTCGCCGGGCCTGCGCCGCACGCTCCAGCCCTATTTCGCCTTGCTGGCGGCACGCGGCGAGGATCCGGCAGCGGTGGCCGATCTGTTCGCGGCGAGCCAGGTGCTGGTCCGGCCGGGTGTCGCCCAGACCCAGGCGGTGCTGGCGCGCGAGCTTTCCGGCGGCAGCGACGATGCCGCACGGCTGTTCCGCCAGTCGGTCAACCTTACCCGCGACATCGAACGCGGCCGGGTCGAGCTGGTCCGACTCCAGGCCGCGCCGGCGCCGACCGCGGCGACCACCTCGCGGATCGCGGAGCTCAATGCCTCGCTTGCCGAATGGCAGCGCGACCAGACCGCGACCCAAGCCCAGCTTTCGCAATTTCCGCGCTACCGCAGCGTTTCGAACAACGCGCTCGCGCTGGCCGATCTGCAGCGCCTGCTCCGCCCCGGCGAGGCCTATTACAAGATGATCGTGGTCGGCGACGAAGCCTATGCGATCTTCGCCACCTCCTCCTCGGCGCGCGCCTTCCGCCTCGACGCAAGCCCGGCCCAGCTCGACGAGGCCGTCGATACGCTCCGGACGACCATCTCGGTGGTCGAGGAGGACCGGCAGCTCACCTATCCCTTCGACCTGGAGACCGCCTATCGCCTCTACCGGAGCCTGTTCGGCCCGCTCGGCGCCGAGGTCGCGGGCGTTCGCCACCTGATCTTCGAACCCGACGGAGCGATGCTGCGCCTGCCGCCCAATTTGCTGGTCACGGACCATGCCGGGATCGACGCTTATGCCGCCCGCCGTGCCGCCAATCCGGGCCAGGACAGCTTCGATTTTCGCGGCATCCAGTGGCTCGGCCGCGAGCGCGACATTTCCACGGCGGTTTCGGCCAAGGCTTTCCGGGACGTGCGCAACGCCCCGCCGAGCCTCGCGCGAGCGCAATATCTTGGCTTCGGTCAGAACGAGCCCGCCCGCGGCTTCTATCTGCCGGGCTCCGGCGGCACGCGCGGCGGCGATGCGATGCAGCCCGGCTGCTCCTGGTCGCTTTCCGTCTGGAACCGGCCGATCTCGGCCAAGGAGCTGGTCACCGCCGGCAATGCGCTGACCAACGGCCGGCCCGGCGAGGCGGAGATCGTCACCGGCACCGAATTCACCGATACGGGCATCATGGCGCGCGGCGACCTCGCCGACTACCGCATCCTTCATTTCGCCACGCACGGCCTGGTGACGGCGCCGCGGCCCGAATGCGCGTCGCGCCCGGCCTTGCTGACCAGCTTCGGCGGCGCCGGTTCGGACGGGCTGCTGAGCTTCGCCGAGATTTTCGACCTCCGCCTCGACGCCGATCTCGTCATCCTCTCCGCCTGCGACACGGCGGCGGGCGCCGGGGCGGCGGCGAGCGCCGAGGCGGGACTCACCGGCACCGGCGAATATGCGCTGGACGGGCTGGTGCGCGCCTTCGTCGGCGCCGGGGCGCGGATGGTGATCGCCAGCCATTGGCCGGTGCCCGACGATTATGACGCCACCGAACGGCTGATCTCCGGTCTGTTCGCGGCACCGCCCGGCACCGGCACGGCCGGGGCGCTGCGCGCGGCCCAGCGCGCGCTGATGGACGACCGGGAGACCTCGCATCCTTATTATTGGTCGGGCTTCGCCGTGGTCGGCGACGGCGCCGCGCCGGTGATCCGCGACGCCGCGTCCGCGCAGACCGCATCGCGTTGAACCTTCTTGAAAATAGTTCGTTCGTTTAGCGCTTGAACGGCTCTTTCGGCGGCTGAGCGGGGTTTATTGACGAAGAAGCGCATCATCGCCGCCTTGCTCGCCGGTGCCGTCATGGCGCCGGTTTCCGCTTATGCGCAGGACGCGCCGCCGCCTCAGGCCGGCCGCGGCGACCCGATCGTCCCGGACAGCCAGTTCGAGCAGGCGCTGCCGCCGCTCGACCTGGAACTTACTCGCCCGCTCGAGCCGCTCGACCCCAATGCACCGCCCTTTCCGCCCGTGCCTGGTCCCGTCGAGGACGCGCCGCTTGGCGATCCGGCGCTGAGCGAGCCGCTGCCGCCGCTCTCCAGCTTCGAGATCCAGCCCGTTTCCGAAGCCGGCGATTCGCAGGACGAGGGCGGCGAGCCGGCGCGGGTGCGCTACGATCTGGTGATCGCCGGCCTCGACGAAATAGAACTTACCGGGCGCTTCCGCGATCTTTCCGCGCTGGAGGATGCCGAAGGCGAGGCGGTTAACGGTGCGATGATCGCGCTCCGCGCCGAGGAGGACGAGGCGCTCGCCGTCCGGCTGCTCCGCTCCGAGGGCTATTATGACGCGGTCGCGACCTCCGCAATCGAGCAGCTGCCCGACCAGCCCGGGCGGCTGCGCGTCACCATCACCGTCGCGGCGGGCCAGCGCTACAATCTCGGCGCGATAAACATCGCGGGCCCGGACACCGTCCCTCCCGGCATGCCGCGCGACTTCCTGTTGCTCCAGCCCGGCCGCCCGCTGCGCGCATCGGACGTCGAGGCGGCCGAGGCGAATGTGATGCTGCGGCTGCCGCAAGAGGGCTATCCCTTCCCCGAGCTCGGCCTGCGCGACATCGTCCTCGATCCCGAGACCCACGCCGGCGACTATGCCCTGCCGTTCAATCCGGGGCCGCGCGCGCGATTCGGCGGCTTCACCACCGAGGGCAATCTCGCCTTCGATGCAAGCCATGTCGGCGTGCTCGCCCGCTTTCGTCGCGGCGACCTCTACGACCGGCGCAAGGTCGACGACCTGCGCGAGGCGATGGTCTCGACCCGCCTGTTCAGCACCGTCTCGGCCGAGCCCGTGCTCACTCAGGAGACGGCCGAGGACGGCACCAACTATGTCAACGTCCTCGTCCGGCAGGAGGCCGGGCCCGCCCGCTCGCTCGATTTTTCCGCCGGCTACAGCACCGGCGAAGGGCTGCGGTTGGAAGGCGCCTGGGAGCATCGCAACCTGTTCCCGCCCGAGGGCAGCCTGCGCATCGCCGCCATCGCCGGCACCAACGAACAGAATCTCGCATTGCGCTTCCGCCGCAACAATTGGGGGAAGCGCGACCGGGCCCTGTTGCTGCAATTCGAAGCCGGCCGGCGCGATTTCGAGGCGTTCGAGGGGTATACCGCGCGGCTCCAGGGGCTGGTCACCCGCGAATCGACGCCGATCTGGCAGAAACGCTGGACCTACGCTTACGGCGCCGAGATCCTCGCGACCAACGAGAACCGCACCGGCACCGGCAACACCACGATCTCGCTCAGCGACGCCTATTTCATCGGCGGACTGATTGGCCAGCTCGGCTACGACCGCTCCAACAGCCTGCTCGATCCGACCCGCGGTTTCCGTCTGCTCGCCCGCGTGAACCCCGAGGCCTCGTTCGGCAATGGCAGCGACGTCTACCTCCGCAACCTGATCGAGGGCAGCGTCTATTATCCGGTCGGCGAGGATTTCGTGATCGCCGCCCGCGCACGCTTCGGCTCGATCTTCGGCATCGCGCGAGACGACCTCGCGCCGTCGCGGCGCTTCTATGCCGGCGGCGGCGGCTCGGTGCGCGGCTACGGTTTCCAGGAGCTCGGCCCGCGCGACATCCTGCCGAACCCCGATTTCGATCCGCAGGACCCCGGCGATACGCCGCCGACGATCGCGGTTCCGCTGGGGGGGCGAAGCCTCGTCGAGTTCGCGCTCGAGGGCCGCTACCGGTTCGGCAATTACGGCGCGGTCGCCTTCATCGACGCGGGCCAGGTCTACGAAACGCAATATCCGTCCTTTTCGAGCATGCGCTTCGGCGTCGGGGTCGGCGGGCGGGTCTACACCAATTTCGGCCCGGTCCGGTTCGACGTCGCCACCCCGATCGGCCGGCGCCAAGGCGAATCGCTGATCAGCGTCTACGTTTCGATCGGGCAGGCCTTCTAGGATGGCCGAGGACGCCGTCATCGTTCGCCGCCGCCATCCGGGCGTGACGGTCGCCAAATGGGCCGGGATCGCGCTGCTGGCGCTCGTCGCGCTGCTGGGCGCCTTCCTGCTCTGGCTGAACACCGATCCTGGGCGACGTTTCATCGTCAGCCAGATCAACGCTTTCGAGACCGCGTCCGGTCTTCAGGTCCGCGTCGGGCGGATCGAAGGCTCGGTCTTCGGCGAGCTGACCTTGCGAGACCTTACGCTGGCCGATCCCAAGGGCACTTTCTTCCGCGCGCCGACGGCCGAGCTCGACTACCGCCCCTTCGCCTATCTCTTCCGCAGCGACATCGACATCCGCTCGCTCGACATCCCGGCGGCCCGCCTCAGCCGCCTGCCGGAGCTTCGCGCGGGCGATCCGAACGCCCCCCTGCTGCCCGACATGAGCATCGACATCGGCCGCTTCCGGATCGGCCGGCTGCTGATCGATCCGGCCGTGACCGGGCGGCGGCATCTGCTGACGCTCGACAGCCGGATCAAGATCGCCGAGGGCCGGGCGCAGGTCTCGATGAACGGCGGCACGCTCCGCGCCCCCGGCTTCGCGGGCGGCGACGCGGTGCGGCTCGTGCTCGACGCGGTGCCCGAGGCGAACCGGCTCGATCTCGACCTCGCCTTGCGCGGCCCCGGCGATGGGTTCGTCGCGGGCCTCGCCGGTACCGACAAGCCGATCGTCGCGCGGCTGCGCGGAAACGGCAGCTGGGCGAGCTGGCAGGGCCGGGCGCAGGCGATGCTCGACGGGCAGGGCTTCGCCGATCTCGCGGTCACCGGCCGCGACGGCACTTTCACCGTGACCGGGCCGACCCGCCCCGGCCTGATCCTGACCGGCCCCGCCCAGCGGCTCGCGGCGCCGCTCGTCCAGGTCAATCTCACCTCCACGTTCGAGAATCGCCGCGCCGACATCCGCCTGCGCGCCAACAGCCGAGTCGCCGCCTTCGCGGCCGAAGGGCTGGTCGATCTCGGCCGGAACCGCTTTCAGGACCTTCGGATCGCCGCGCGGCTGATCGAGCCCGGCGCGATCGCGCCCAACCTCCGAGGCAATAATATCCGGCTTGCGATGGTCCTGAACGGCCCATTCGCGACGCCCGGCGTCACCTACGAGCTTCGCGCCGCCAGCCTGACCTTCGACACCACCACGGTCCAGGGCTTGCGCGCGGTCGGCAGTGCGCGGATCCGCTCGGAGGATATCATCGTGCCGGTCTCGGCGACCGCGGATCGCATCCTCGGCTTCGACGCGGTGGCGGGCGGGACGATCGAGCGGGTGACGATGAACGGCGAGATCGGCGTCACGGGCGCACGGCTCGTCTCGGACAACCTCCTCGTCCGCTCGAACCGGGTGAATGCGCGGCTCGCCATCGCCTTCGATCTTTCGGAAGGGCGCTATCTGGCCGCCTTCCAGGGGCTGGTCAGCAATTACCTGGTCGACGGCGTCGGCCTGTTCGACGTCAACACCAATCTCGACATGACCAGCAACGCGGCGGGCTTCGGCCTTCGGGGCCGGGTCGCCGCGCGCACCCGGCGAATCGACAATGCGACGCTGCGCGACCTGCTCGGCGGCTCGGGCTCGGTCGCCGCCAATGTCGCGATGGAGCCGTCCGGTCTGATCCGGGTGCAGAATATCCGCGTCGTCTCGCCGGGGCTGAGCGTCACCCAGGGCGGCGGCACCTACAGCCGCAGCGGGGCGCTCGACCTCAGGCTGGCCGGGGTCAGCCGCTCCTACGGGCCGGTTGCGGTGCACATCACCGGTACGGCGAGCGCGCCGCGCATCGCCTTGCTCGCCCAGAGTCCGGGCTTCGGCGTCGGCCTCAGGAATGTCAGCGCGACGGTCCGGGCGACACGGGAGGGCTGGGCGCTGCTCGCGACCGGCGAATCCGACTACGGCCCCTTCTCAGCCGACGTGGTGATCCTCTCCAATCGCGGCCCGCTCACCATCGCGATCAACCGGCTTACCTTCGCGGGCGTCGATTTCGCCGGGCGGATCGTCCAGACCCGCGCCGGGCCGTTCGCGGGCACGCTGACGCTGGCGGGGCAGGGCCTTTCCGGCACCGTCCAGCTCGGCGGCGAGGGCCGCTACCAGCGGATCGACATCGCCGCCCGCGCCGATGGCGCGCGGACGCCGGGCGAGACGCCGATCCTGATCCAGCGCGGCCTGGTCGACGCCAGCATCGTCCTCTACGACGACGCCCCCCAGATCGTCGGCGACGCCCAGCTGGCCGGCCTTGCCAGCGGCAATCTGTTTCTCGAACGCGCGCGGCTCCGCATGGACTATCGCGGCGGCAACGGCACCGCCCAGCTCTTCGCCGAGGGGCGGCGCGCCGTGCCCTTCCGGATCGCGCTCAACGCCGCGATCGCGCCCGAGGCGATCCGCGCCGCCGCGCAGGGCCAGGTCAACAATATCGGCTTCCGCCTCGCCGAACCGGCCCAGATCGGGCGGGCGGACGGCGTCTGGACGCTGCGGCCGGCGACGATGGTGCTCGATCAGGGCCGGGTGCGGCTCGCCGGGCGCTGGGGCGACGGCCTCGTCCTCCAGTCGCGGCTCGACAGCCTCGATCTTTCGATCCTCAACGCCTTCTCCCCCGGGCTCGGCATCGGCGGGCGGGCGACGGGCAGCCTCGATTTCGCGCAAGCCGCTGACGGCAGCTTCCCGCGCGCCGAGGCGCGGCTCAACGTGACCGGCTTCACCCGCACCGGCATCGCGGTGCGCTCCTCACCGGTCGACATCGCCTTCGCCGGCGCG
>DATINU010000118.1:0-2171 GCA_035473955.1 Allosphingosinicella sp. | reverse complement strand
CGGCGCCGCGCTGGCGCAGCTGCTTGCCGGACTGGATGCCGGCGGGGATCTTGATCGCGTGCGCCTGCTTGTCGAGGCCGGGCATCTCGATCTCGCCGCCGAGCGCGGCGGTGGTGAAGCTGACCGGGCAGCGGGCAAAGAGGGTCGTGCCCTCGCGCTGGAAGATCGGGTGCCGCGCGAGGTGGACGAAAATGTAGAGATCCCCCGGCGGACCGCCGCGCACCCCGGCCTCGCCTTCGCCGGCAAGGCGGATGCGGGTGCCCTCATCGACCCCGGCGGGAACGTTGACTGAGAGCGACTTGCGCTTCTCGACCCGTCCGTCGCCCCGGCAGGACGGGCAGGGATCGGCGATCGTCTCGCCGACGCCGCGGCAGGACGGGCAGGTCTGCTCGACCACGAAGAAGCCCTGGCGCGCGCGCACCTGGCCGCGGCCGCCGCACGTCTGGCAGGACTGGGCCGAGGTGCCGGGCTTGGCGCCGCTGCCCGAACAGGGCTCGCAAGCGGCGGTGGTATCGACGTTGAGCTCGACCTGGCGGCCGTGAAAGGCGTCCTCGAGCTTGATCTCCAGATCGTAGCGCAGGTCAGAGCCGCGGCGGACATTCCCGCGCTGGCGCCCGCCCGGCTGGGCGCCGCCCATGAACTCGCCGAAGATATTGTCGAAAATGTCGGCGAAGGAGCCGAAATCCTGCGCCCCGGCCTGGCCGTTGCCGCCGCCCATGCCGCCGTTGCGGAAGGCGGCGTGGCCGAAGCGATCGTAGGCGGCGCGCTTTTGCGGGTCCTTCAGGCACTCATAGGCTTCGCTGAGCGCCTTGAACTTCGCCTCGGCATCGGTGCAGCCGCCGTTCCGGTCCGGATGGCATTCCATGGCGAGCCGGCGGTAGGAGGACTTGATCGTGCCCGCGTCCGCGGTCCGTTCCACCTGCAACAGGGAATAATAGTCCGTCTCAACCACCTAGGTGCCCCCACCCGCATCAACCGTTCGGGCTGAGCCTGTCGAAGCCCTGTCCTTGTCTGCGGCAGCAAAGAAGGAATGTCCTTCGACAGGCTCAGGACGAACGGGACATTGCATGTCCCGTCAGCCCTTATTGTCTTCGTCGACCTCGGAATATTCGGCGTCGACGACTTCTTCGTCGGAGGCGCCGGCCGCTTCGCCCTCGGGCGCCTCGGCGTCCGGCGAGGCCGCGGCCTGCTGGTCCTTCTCATAGATCGCCTGGCCCATCTTCATCGCCACCTGGGCGAGGGCCTCGGCCTTTTCCTTGATCGCGGCGGTTTCACCGCCTTCGAGCGCGGTCTTCGCCTCCCCGATCGCGGCCTCGATCTCGGTCTTCAGCGTCTCATCGACCTTGTCGCCATGCTCCTTCAGCTGCTGCTCGGTCGAATGGATCAGGCTCTCGGCGCTGTTCTTCGCCTCGGCCGCTTCGCGCCGGCCCTTATCCTCCTCGGCGAACTGCTCGGCTTCCTGCACCATCTTCTCGATGTCGCCGTCCGAAAGGCCGCCCGAGGCCTGGATGCGGATCTGCTGCTCCTTGCCGGTGCCCTTGTCCTTGGCGTGGACGTTGACGATGCCGTTGGCGTCGATGTCGAAAGTGACCTCGATCTGCGGCACGCCGCGCGGCGCCGGCGGAATCCCGACCAGATCGAACTGGCCGAGGATCTTGTTGTCCGCCGCCATTTCGCGCTCGCCCTGGAAGACGCGGATCGTGACCGCGTTCTGATTGTCCTCGGCGGTCGAATAGGTCTGGGTCTTCTTGGTCGGGATGGTGGTGTTGCGATCGATCATCCGGGTGAAGACGCCGCCCAGCGTCTCGATGCCGAGCGAGAGCGGGGTGACGTCGAGCAGGAGGACGTCCTTGACCTCGCCCTGCAGCACGCCGGCCTGGATCGCCGCGCCCATGGCGACGACCTCGTCGATCTGGCTCAGCGAAATGCCGGCGTCCTTGATCGCCTGCTTGCAGGGCTCGACGGTCTTCTGGATGAGGTCATCGACCAGCGCCTCGAACTTGGCGCGGGTGAGCTTCATGGTCAGGTGCTTGGGACCCGAAGCGTCGGCCGTGATGAACGGCAGGTTGACTTCGGTCTGGGTGGTCGACGACAGCTCGATCTTGGCCTTCTCGGCCGACTCTTTCAGCCGCTGCAGCGCCAGCTTGTCCTTGCGCAGGTCGATGCCCTGC
>DATINU010000117.1:0-2352 GCA_035473955.1 Allosphingosinicella sp. | reverse complement strand
GCAGCTGAAGACGGGGGCGCTCATCGGCTGGTGCGTCGAGGCGGGAGCGATCATGGGCCGGGTTCCGCCCGAGGGCCGCACCGGCCTGCGCGGCTTCGCCCGAGATGTCGGCCTCGCCTTCCAGATCGTCGACGATCTGATCGATCATGAGGGCGCCGAGGAGAAGGCGGGCAAGCGTGTCGGCAAGGACAAGGATGCGGGCAAGGAGACCTTCGTCTCGCTGCTCGGCCCGGATCGGGCGCGCCGGCAAGCGGACCTGCTGGTCGCCCAGGCGTGCGAGCATCTGCACGGCTTCGGCGAGGAAGCGGACCTCCTTCACGCCGTCGCGCGCTTCGCGGTGGAGCGGGACCATTAACTTCTCTATGAGGGCCGCATGAGGACAGGCGTTTATCCCGGCACCTTCGACCCGATCACGCTCGGGCATATGGATATCATCCGCCGCGCCGCGCATTTGGTCGATCGGCTGGTGATCGGGGTCACCACCAATCCCTCGAAGTCCCCCATGTTCAGCGTCGATGAGCGGCTGGCCACGGTCAAGCGCGAGATCGAGGCGGTGAAGGACGGCGCCGCGCTGTCGGTCGTCTCCTTCGATTCGCTGCTGATGGATTTCGCCCAGGCGCAGGGCGCTTCGATGATCGTGCGGGGTTTGAGGGCCGTCGCCGATTTCGAATATGAATATCAGATGGCGGGAATGAACCAGCAGCTCAACGACGATATCGAGACCGTCTTCCTGATGGCCGGGGTCTCGCTGCAGCCGATCGCCTCCAACCTCGTCAAGGAAATTGCCCGCTTCGGCGGCAGCATCGACAAGTTCGTCACGCCGAGCGTCGCCGCCGAGGTGCGCGCGCGGGTCGCGGAGACCGGGCGCAAGGGCGCTTGAGGCGCGCGGCCCATCGCTTTAGAAATCAGGCCTTTCTCGGGAATCGGGGTATTTAGAATGTCGCGTTTGTTGTTGCTCATTTCGGCCGTAGCCGGCCTGTTCGCCGCGAGTCTCGCCATTGCGCAGGAGCCCAATGTCGGCGCGCGGGCCGAGATCAAGATCGCGCCGCCGCCGCCCCCGCTGACTCCGGAAAACACCTGGAATCTCGATCTGTCCTCGGGCGGGCGCGTCTCGATCCAGCTTCGCCCGGACGTCACGCCCGCAACGGTCCAGCGGATCAAGACGCTGACCGGCCAGGGTTTCTACAACGGCCTGACCTTCTTCCGCGTGATCGAAGGCTTCATGGCGCAGGGCGGCGATCCCGCCAACAATGGCACGGGCGGCTCGCCGCTTCCCAATCTCGATGCCGAGATCAACGGCCTGTTCCACGTCCGCGGCGCCGTCGCCATGGCCCGCGCGCAGGACATGAACAGCGCGAACAGCCAGTTCTACATCATGTTCACGCCGCGGATGAACATGGACCGCAGCTACACTGTCTTCGGCCGCGTGGTCTCGGGCATGCAATATGTCGACGCGATCGAGCGGGGCGAACCGCCGACGGCGCCGACCATGATCGTGCGCGCCTCGCTGGGCTCCCAGAATCTGCCGCCGATGAGCGCCGAGCAGCTGCGCGCCGAGGCGGCGCGGCTGGCGGCCGCGCATCCGATGGGTGCGAATGCGGGCCGGCAGAGCGTTGGCCCGGCCGTGCCGGCGGCGCCCCCGCCGCCGCGCGCTCTGGAGCCGGTGCGGGCGCCGAACGCGCCGCCGCGCCGGCCGCGCACCTGAGGCGTGCGGGTCGCGCTTTTCGACTTCGACCTGCCGACCGACCGTATCGCGCTAAGGCCGGCAAGCCCGCGCGATGCCGCGCGGCTGCTGAAGGTCGAAGGCGGGGCGATCGCCGATCACAATGTGCGCGACCTGCCGGGTCTGCTGCGGCGGGGGGACCTGCTCGTCTTCAACGACACAAGGGTCATCCCCGCCCAGCTCGAGGGGCGGCGCGGGGAGGCGCGGATCGGCGCCACCTTGCACAAGCGCGAGGGGCTCCGCGCCTGGCGCGCCTTCATCCGCAACGCCAAGCGGCTGCGCGAGGGTGACGAGGTCGATTTCGGGGCGGGCGTGAAGGCTGCGGCAAGCGATCGCGCCGAAGACGGCTCCTTCCTGCTCACCTTCGCCGGGGACGAGCCGGTCGAGCTGCTGCTCGAGCGGACCGGGCGGATGCCGCTGCCCCCCTATATCGCCGGCAAGCGCGCCGCCGACGCGCGCGACCGCGATGATTATCAGACCATGTTCGCGCGGGCGGAAGGCGCGGTCGCGGCGCCCACGGCGGCGCTCCATTTCACGCCGGCATTGATGGCCGCGCTCGCCGAGGCGGGCGTCGGGCATGAGACGCTCACCCTCCATGTCGGCGCCGGCACCTTCCTGCCGGTCAAGGC
>DATINU010000116.1:0-6170 GCA_035473955.1 Allosphingosinicella sp. | reverse complement strand
CATCCTCGCGCCATTGGCCGGACTGGCGATATTCCTCGCGCACCGTCGATTCGGGGATGTTGCTCACCGCCCAACGGGAATCTTGCGGGATGTCGGACGGGACCGGCGCCGGTGGCCGATAGGCGGCCGCTGCGGCGGTGGGCGGCGCATAGGCCGGGACCTCGCCAGCCGTGCTGCTGGCGCCGCCGCGCGAACCCGCCATGTAGAAGGACGCGCGCACCACTGGCTCGTTGCCGGCATAGGCCATGTCGAAGGCGCCGGGCGCGCCGGCGAGGCCGGGCAGCCGGTAGAAATTGTGCGCGCCGATCACCGCGGTCTTGACGAGCCGCGGCGCCCAGGCCGGGAAGACGGCGCTGGTATGATAGTGGGTCGACATGCCGATCGGGGCGTAGACGCGGCCGGCGATCGCCTCGGCGGCGAGCCGCTGGGCGCGGTCCCAGGTGGGGCCGCTGGCGCGATAGGCGAGCGAGCCATCGCAGGTGAATGTGAACTGGCAGCCGCCGCCGGGCCGCATCGGCCCCTGATAGACGACGCCGCATATGCTGTTTGGCCAGGCCGGGTGGCGGACCCGGTTGAGCACGACCTGGGCGACCGCGCGCTGGCCGTCCTCGCTTTCGGAGCGGGCCTCGTAATAGATCGCCTGGGCGAGGCAATCGTGCGAGCGCATCCGATCGATCGGGGTGCGCGCGGCGAAACTGTAGGCGGACGCGGACGGATTGGGTCCGCTGGAGACGGGCGTGGCGGCATTGGCGGCGATCGCGGCGCCGAACAGGCCGACCCAGCCCTGCGGGGCCGTAGGGACGCTCTGATCGGTCATTTCGATCGCCTGCAGCCGCTCTGCGCGGGGTTGCGGCGCGGTGGCGGTCGCGGTGGCGGCGATTTCGACGGAGCCGCTGAAGCCGGCGGGCACGCAGGAGGCGCTCGGCAGGATCAGGCCGAGCCAGGCCCAGGCGGCAAGGGCGCGGCGACGCCCTCGTGCCTTCTTCGCCTTATGCTGAAACTGCACCGCCATCTACGCCTTCCGCCCGCGCACCGCCTGTCGAAAGCGGCGCATACGTCATCCCGGGCTCTCTCGCGCGGCCCCTTTTCGGGCCGTCCCAATAGAGGACAGAGGTGCAGGAAAGGTTGACGCGGAGGCTCTTGACGGACGCCGCTCGCCGTCTCCGCGCCGCCTTGGTCGAGCCGATGCGGCGCTTCGTCGAACCGCGCCCCCTTCGGGCGAAAAGAGGCGCATGATGTTCTTCGAGAGTTGCGCTGCCGATCGAGCCCACCAGGCAGCAAGGCTCCGAGGGAGGTAACGGTGCCCCACCGCTGCCTCCCTTTCCTTATGCGCTTCGTGCTTCGGAGGCGCTCAGCGCCCGGCGAACCGCTTCACGTCATCGACATAGGAGCGGCCGATGCGCTGCTCTGCGCCGTCGGCGAGGCGGGCGGTCCAGTGGCCGGCTTCGTCGCGGTAGAGGCCGGTGATCGTGTCGCGCCGCAGGATCACCGAGCGGTGGACGCGGAGGAAGAGGGCGGGGCCGAGATCCTCCTCAAGCTTGCCGATCGTGCGGTGGATCAGCCAGGAGCGGCTGCCGACATGGAGCCGCATATAGTCGCGCTCGGCGGTCACCCGGTGGATGTCGGCGGCGGCGATCCGGACAAGGCCGCTGAGGTCCGGGACCCAGAATTCCTCGACATGCGCATGCGCCGGACGGACCTCGACCCCGCCGCCGCCATGGGCGAGATGATCGCGCACCCGATCGAGGGCGCGCTGCAGCCGCTCGGGCTGAACCGGCTTCATCAGATAATCGATCGCGGCGACATCGAAGGCGGCGACCGCGAAATTGTCGAAGGCCGTCACGAAGACCACCACCGGATCGACCTTGGACGCGGAGAGCGCGCGGGCGACGTCGATCCCGTCCATGCCGGGCATGGCGATGTCGAGCAGGACGAGATCGGGGGCCACGGCTTCGGCGATACGAAGCGCCGCCTCGCCGTCATTGGCGGTGCCGGCGACGGTCACATCGTCCAGTTTCGCGAGCAGCAATTGCAGCCGCTCGACTGCCAGCGGCTCGTCGTCGACCACCATCACCCGCAAGGGCGTCGTCATTTTACGACCGGCATGAACAAGTGGACGGTATAGCCTCCGTCCGGATCGGCTCCGGCGAGGCAGCCGGCGCGGCTGTCGTAGCGGGCGACGAGCCGGTCGCAGACGTTCTTCAGGCCCACCCCGGTACTGCCGCCATCCTCCACGTCGGGAACATATTCGCCGTCGTCCTTGACCTTGATGTGGAGCCGGCCCGCCTCCTCATAGGCCCGGATGCGGACGGTCACCGGCTTGCGCGATTTGGCGACGCCATATTTGACCGCATTCTCGACGATCGGCTGCAGGATCAGGATCGGCACGCGCGCCGATTGCAGCGCTTCGGGCACCTCGACCTCGATCCTGAGTCGGTCCGGAAAGCGGATCTGCTCGATATCGAGGTAGAGGCGCTGCAGCTTGATCTCCTCCTCCAGCGGCACGTCCGCGGTCGGATCGGCCGAGAGCGTGGCGCGGAAGAAAGTCGAAAGGTTCATCAGCATCCCCTCGGCCGTGTCGGTGCGTTTGGAGAGGATGAGGGAAGAGAGGCTGTTCAGCGTGTTGAACAGGAAATGCGGATTGATCTGGTAGCGCAGCGCGCGGAGCTGCGCTTCCTGCGCCTCGCGCGCCAGCGCGGCGGCATGCAGATCGGCGGCGCGTAGCTGGCGGGCATAGCTCAAGGCGACGTAGAAACAGGCCCAGGCCGCGAACAGGAAATACCAGGAGAAGGAGACGTCGAGGATCGAGCGCGCCGCCATTTCGAGCGGACTCCAGCCCATCATCGCCCGTTCCTGCTCCATCTTCACCGCATCGAGCGGCGCGTAGATGTAGAAGACGTAATAATTGACCGAGGAAAAGAGGATCGAGGCCGGCAGACAGAGGATGGCCGCAAGCCCCGCTTTGGCACCGAGGCCTTTTTTGGCGACCAGCCGGAGCACGAGATAAAGCAGGAAGGCGATCAGGACTCCGGCCAGAACCACGAAGGCGCGCCGTTCAAGCATCGCCCAGAAATTTGGATATTGGACGACGACCGCGCGGATCGTGATCAGGATCATGTAGAGTGCCCAGAAGCCGACGATCGAGGCGATCGCCATGCCGAGATCCGGCAGCCGGCGCGCCTCGCCGTCTTGCAGGTTTCTGTCCATGCCCCCTGTTAACCCAGACGCGCCGGAAAAGCCTTGCCGGCCGGGGTCGTTCGCAGAAGCGCCCCGCTTGTTGGTCGAAAAGGCGGGCAGGGGCCGGCGGTAGCCGAGCGAATCGGGCTCGCCGAGCACCGGTGCGGCGGCAATACCTTCTCCCTCCGGATCGCGATCCAAGCCCATTCCGACGCGCATAGCATGGCCGTTTCGGCTCGTCAGGCACGTTCCGATCGTTCGTTTCGCCTCCGCAAATAGCGGCCGTTTGCGCCAAAGCCTTGAAAAGGGCTGTTGCCGTTGGGCGACACTGATGCGGCCCTGCGACGAACGATGCCGTTTTGCGGGTTGCCGCCGGATTCGAACTCTGATTCAATTCTGAACGTGGGGTGGGGGCGTGGTTAACGGCCTGGTAAGCCGTTCCGGTGCATGGTCCTCCTCAGGGGTAAAAGGAGTGGGATCATGAGTACCAGGACTCGGCCCGCCAACGGTTCGGCGGTGCTGGCAGAGATGCGGGAGTTCGCGAGCTTCTCCAAGGGGACGCAGCGTTACATCCGCCGCGCGCTCGACGTCGGGCTCGACCGCCGCGACGCGGTGAAGCGCTGGTCGCGCGACCCGGCCGAAGCCGCCGGCATCCGCGCTCAGGAGCGGATCTATGCCCGCCTCGATCACATCCGGTCCTACGTTCCCGACGACAGCGGCCTCGATGCCATGGAGCCGTTGATGACGCCCCTGGTCACGATGACGGCGTTCGATCTCGGCCAGGACCGGCTGCCCTGCTTCGCCTCCTATCGCTTCCTTTACGAGCGGCTGATCGGCGCCGCCGTCCGGCCGTGGTTGCCCGGCGCCTTCTGCGCCGCCGCCGCCTTGCCGCATTTGCACCCCGATCGCCGGCGCACTTTGCTGCAGTCGATCAGCGAGGCCGCGGCCACCGCGCCCGGCTGGTCGAACCGCGATCCGGTCTTCTTCCCCGAATGGGTGGAGAAGGTCGATATGACCGTGACCGGCTGAGTTACCGGGCATTCCAATTTTCCGAGCGGCGGGCTTTCGGGCCCGCCGTTTTTTCTGTTAGCGTCGGGAGCATGAAGAGGATCCTGCCCGCCGCCGCTTTGGCGCTCGCCGCTTTACCAGCCGCCGCTCAGGGGCCCCTGCCGCGGCTCGAAAACCAGGTCCTGCTGGGCGGCTGCCGGCAGGGCGAATGCGGCTGGCTGCGCGTGATCAGCCTCAGCCGCGTCAGCCGCGTGCCGCAGGGCGAGCTGCGCCGGATCCTGATCCGCCGGGGCAATTCCCCCGATCCCGGGACCGGGCGCCCCCGCATCGCCTGGGAGTCGGGAACGCGAACCGACTATGTGTTCTGCTCCACTGCGCGGCCGACTTTTGCGTTCGAGGAGGATGGGCAGCTCATCATCCATTATCTCGATCTGTTCGATCTCGCGGGCTACCAGCAGAGTTCCGGCCAGCTCTATGCCCGCTTCTGCCACGGCCGTACCCAGTCGATGCGGCAGCTGCGGAGGCTTGGCTACCGGCCCGGCACGCGCAATGAACAGGCCGAGGGCGGCACGCCGGAAGACCTGACCCGCTTCTAGGCGGCAAGCCGCGCCAGGATGTCCTCGCAGAATTGGGTGAGCGTATCGTCGCGCGCGCCCATCACCACGATCCGGTCGCCGGGCCGGGCGATGCTTGCCAGCCGTTCGCCGCAGGCGGCGCGTTCTGGAATATGCTCGGCGTAGCGGCCATGATCCGCGATTCCCGCGATCACATCTCCGGTGCCGACGCTGCGGTCGGTGGTGCCGCCATAATAAACGGGATCGGGCATGATCAGCACGTCCTCGGCGGTCATTTCCGCGGTGAACATGGCGATCAGCTCGCCCTTCATCGTTCGCAGCGGGCTGTAACCGTGCGGCTGGAAGTAGAGCAGGAGACGGCCGGGAAAAGCATGGAGCGTGCGCAAGGTGGCGGCGATCTTGTCGGGATTGTGCCCGAAATCGTCGATCACGGTGACGCCGTTCGCTTCTCCCACCTTCTCGAACCGGCGGCGCAGGCCGGCAAAGCGCGCCAGGGCCGCGGCCGCCTGCTCGATCGGCACGCCGACCGCCCGGCAGGCGGCAATGGCGGCGAGCGCGTTTTCGGCATTGTGGCGGCCGGGGACCTGGAGCCGCACGGGCACGCCGTTCACCTGGAATGAGACGGCATAGGGCGCTTCCTCGATGCCGCCACCGACCAGATCGGCGCCTTCGTCGCGGAAGGAATAGGTGCTGAGCCGCTCGGGCGGCAGCGAGGCGGCGAGGAAACGGGTCTCCTCGTCGTCCAGGTTGAGGACGACCGTTTCCGCCTTGCCGGCGAAATCGCGGAAGAGGTGGCGGAGCTCATCGAGACTCTTGTGGTCGAGCGTGATGTTGTTGAGCACCGCCACGCGCGGGCGGTAGAGCGCGATCGAGCCGTCGCTTTCGTCCACCTCGCTGACAAAGGCTTCGCCGCCGCCGACCAGCGCGCTTGCGAACGGGGCTTCGGCGCTGACGAAATTCTTCATCACCGCGCCGTTCATCACCGTGGGCTCCCGGCCCAAGGCATGCAGAATCCAGCCGATCATCCCGGTCACCGTCGATTTGCCGCTGGTCCCGCCGACGGCGATGCCGGTGCCGGCCGCGTTGAACAGCTCGGCAAGCAGTTCCGGGCGCGTGATCCGCGCAGCGCCGAGCCGGTTTGCCTCGACCACATCGGGCACCGTCTCCTCGATCGCGGCCGAGGTGACAAGGATCTGCTCTGCGCTCGTGACGCCGCTGCCGTCCTGCGCGAACAATTGGACGCCGCGTGCGCGCAGGAAGGCGAATTTGTCGCCGGTGCGGCCCTGGTCGAGCGTTCGATCCGAGCCTTTCACGATGTCGCCGCGGCCCTGGACGATCAGCGCGAGCGGCAGCATCCCGCTGCCGCCGATCCCGCAGAAGAAATAGGATTTGGCCTCGCTCATCGCCCCG
>DATINU010000115.1:0-5573 GCA_035473955.1 Allosphingosinicella sp. | reverse complement strand
CCGCCGATAGGCCGCCGCCACTGCTTCAGCCTGCATGTTCAGGAGGCCGGCGAGGATCAGCCGCCCGCCCGGCGCCAGCGCCCCCGCCACCGACGGGGCGAGTTCGATCAGCGGTCCGGCGAGGATATTGGCAATGATTAGATCGTAGGGCGCGCGCGCCGCGATCCGGCCATGGCCCATGCCGGGCGCCACGATCAGCTCGCATTGCCCGCGCGCGCGGCCCGTCGCGATCCGGTTCAGCGCCGCATTCTCCGCGGCGACCTCGATCGCCACTGGATCGATGTCGGAGGCGGCCGCGCGCGCGGTCGGCCATAGCCGCATCGCCGCGAAGGCGAGGAGGCCCGTGCCGGTGCCGAGATCGAGAAGATTGGCGAAACTCGCGCCGGTCGCCTTCAGCCGGTCGAGCGCGATCAGGCAGCCCGTGGTGGTCTCGTGCTGCCCCGTGCCGAAGGCGCGGCCCGCGTCGATCTCGAACGCCACCGCGCCCGCCGGCACCTCGTCCCGGTGCGCCGGGGTATGAACGAAGAAGCGCCCGGCCCGGATCGGCTCGAGCCCGGCCTGGGAGAGCGTCACCCAATCCTCGTCGGTGATCCGCTCCACGACCGGTACCGCACCTGCCGCGCTCGGCACGAGGCTCTGCAGCACGGCCAGGTCGCCCGCGCCCGGCTCCGCCTCGAAATAGGCGTCGAGCCGCCAGGCCTCCCCTTCGGCCTCGCTGGTCATCAGCACGGGCGGCGAATCGAGCATCGCGAACTGCGCGATATCCTCCGCCAGCGCCTCGGCCTCGGCCTTGGTGCAGGGCAGAGTGACCTTCCAGCTATCAGCGGACAAAACTGGCCCCATTGACGTCGATGACGGTGCCGGTCGCGGAGGGTGGCGCGTCGACGGCGAGCCAGCGCACCGTCTCGGCGATCTCGTCCGTGGTCGCGGGCCGGCCGATCGGCAGGTCACCCAGCGCGGCGACGCCGCCGCGGCTTTCGAGATACTCCTCGACCATGCCGGTGACGGTGAAGCCGGGACAGACCGTGAAGGCGTAGATGCCCTCGCCCGCATAAGCCCGCGCGATCGATTTGGTCATGCCGACCATGCCCGCCTTGGAGGCGGCATAATGCCAGTGATCGGGGCTGTCGCCGCGATAGGCGGCGCGGCTGGCGACATTGACGATCCGCCCACCACCACCTCGCTCGCGGAAATGCAGCACCGCGAGCCGGCACAGGTCGGCCGCCGAGCGCAGATTGATCCTGAGCGTCCGCTCCCAATTCGCTGCCCAGCCCGCATCGCTCGACGCGATCGGCGCGGGCTCGAACAGGCCGGCATTGTTGATCAGCACGTCCACCCGCCCGTCGAGCGCCGCCAGCGCCTCCCACCAGAGGGCGGTGGCGCCTTCGGGCGTGGCGAGATCGGCCGCGATCCGCCCGCCGCCGCCCTGGCTGCTGTGCCCGACGATGCGGTGGCCGTTCAGCGCGGCGGCAATGGCTTCGCCGATGCCGCGGCTGGTGCCGGTGACGAGGATGTGGAGCGGATCGGTCATGTGGGGCGGATAGAGGAGCAGCGCCCGGCCGGAAACCCCATACCGTCACCCCGGCGAAGGCCGCTGTCTCAGGTCAGGAAGTCGCGGCGGGTCTCCATGAGATCCCGGCCTGCGCCGGGATAAGGGCCTGTCGGGGCCGTCAGGCCGCGAAGGTCTGGACGAACTTGCCGGTGGTCGCCTTGAACTTCGCCATCTGCTCGTCGACCTCGCCGAAGCTCTTTTCCACCTCGTCGATCTCGCTGGCGACATTCTCCGTATCCGTGCGGATCGCGGCGATGGTCGAGGACATGGAATCGGCGGCGAGCGCGGTCTCGTCGACCGCGGCGGTGATCATGGTGACGGTCTGCGCCTGCATCTCCATCGCCTTGCGGATCCGGTCGGCGCTGGTCTGCACTTCCTCCACCGTCGCGGAGATGGAATCGTTGGCGCTCACCGTCTGCCTGGTGGCGGATTGGATGGCGGCGATCTTGGCGGTGATGTCGTCGGTGGCGCGCGCGGTCTGCGAAGCGAGGCTCTTCACCTCCTGCGCGACGACGGCGAAGCCGCGGCCGGCATCCCCGGCGCGCGCGGCCTCGATGGTGGCGTTGAGCGCGAGCAGATTGGTCTGGCCGGCGATCTCGCGGATCAGGCCGAGGATCGATTCGATCGCCTCGACATGCGCCGACAAGGCCTGGCTGACCTTCACGGCCTCCGAGGCCTGGTCGCCGGCGCGAACGGCGACGCCGGCGGCGACCTCGACTTCGTTCCGCGCCTCCTCGATCGCCATGATCAGGCCGGCCGCGGTCTGCGCGGCCTCGCGCATCGCGACCGCGCTCTGCTCGGCGGCGGCGGCGACTTCCGAAGTCTTGCCCAGCATGCCGCGGGCCGCGGCGGAGGCGTCGGCGGCCTGGGCGCGAACCTTGCGCGAGCCCGAGGCGGTATGCTCGACGACCGAAACGATCTCGTTGTTGAACTCGGCGCCCTGGGCGCTGCGCCGCTCGCGCTCGGCCTCGGTGCGCAACACGTCGTAATGGGCGGAAAAGACGTCGATCTCGAGCGCGGTCAGCGCGATCACGGCGCGGCCGAGCCGGGCGAGCTTGTCCGCGTCGTCCGGGATCGCGCGGGCCAGCGCATCCTGCACGGCCTGGCCGCAGGCGGTGATCCCGGAATAAAGCGTGGTGAGGGAAATATTGGCCTTCGTCGCCGCCTCGACATAGGCGCTGGTCATCTCGACCCAGGCCGGATCGGCGAGCGCGCCATGCTTGGCCTCGATATGCGGGACGATCCGGTCGGTGAGCTCGTCCATCTTTTCCGGGCTGATCGCGCGGGCGACCTCGTCCGACTGGGCGTAGCGCTCCCAATAGGCGCGGGCGATGGTCCTTTTCTCCGGCTCGACGAGCGCCCAGATCTCGCGGCAGCTCTCCTCGAGCCGCCCGTCCGTATCGAACATGCGGATCCGCCGCTCGAGCCCGAACCCGTTCCGCCGATCGCTGTCGCCTGCCATGCCGCTCATCCCGTACGCATTCCCTGCCAAAGGTTGCGACCTTCATGAGCGGAATTGGTTAAGATGGTGTTAGCCAATGGGCGCGCTGGCCGGATTGCCGGTCGCGGCGGATGTTGGCGAAAGTGTCGCGGAACGCGATGGTGCGCGGATGTTGCCGCAGCGTCGCGCCAGAGTGGCGCTGACGTAGCGGATGTTGGCGCGGGTGGCGCGGATGTTGGCGTCCGCGTACCGCAGCGGCGCGGATGATGGCCCGGTTTTTCTTTTCAGGGTGGCTTTCGCGCTTTCGGAAAAAAAGCAGGCGCCTGTCGCCGGAGATCTGCCCCCGCCGCAGCCGCGTCCGCGCGCGATCCCTAGCGGTCCGCCGGGGCGACGCCGGTGCAAGCCCGGCGCGCCTCCTGCGCAGCGGCATCTCGCGCGGTCAGGATGCGGCAGAGGCCGGCCCGGCTGACCCGGTCGCCGGAGCGCAGGGTGAGGGCCTTGCGGAAATCGCCCAGCGCGGCCTCCTGCTCGCCGAGATGTTCCCGGACGTTGCCGCGATTGTCGTAGGCCTCGACAAAGTTGGGGTCCAACCGGATCGCCGCGTCGTAATCGACGATGGCGCGGCGGACTTCGCCCCGGTTTTGATAGATGGTGCCGCGATTGTTGAAAGCCCGCGCATGTCGCGGGTTCAGCCGGATCGCCTCGTCATAATCGGCAAGGGCGCGCTGCGAATCGCCCAGATCCTGATGGGTCACGCCGCGATCGTAAAAATCATCGGCGGCTTGCGGGTCGAGCCGGATCGCCTCGTCATAATCGGCGATGGCGCGGCGCAGATCGCCCTGTTCGGCATAGGCGCCGCCGCGCGTGGAGAAGGCTGCCGCATTTTGCGGGTCCAGCCGGATCGCTTCGTTCGCATCGGCGAGCGCGCGGGGATAATCCCGCTGACGATAATAAGCGGCGGCGCGATTGGCGAAAGCTAGTGCGTAATCCGGCTGCAGGCGGATCGCCGCGTCGTAATCGGCGATCGCGCGAAGCTGGTCGCCGAGCGCGTTGGCATAGACCGTGCCGCGATTGTTAAAGGCGCCCGCATTTTGGGGGTCGCGCCGGATCGCCTCGGCATAATCGGCGAGGGCGCGGACATGATCGCCCCGATCGGCATAGGCGTCGGCGCGGGCGACATGGAGGTCCGCATGTTGCGGATCGAGCCGGAGGACCTCGTCATAATCGGCGATCGCGCGGGCGGTATCGCCCAGGTTGGCGTGGGCCATGCCGCGCTTGTGATGGGCTTCCACGTGCCGGGGATCCAGGCGGATCGCCTGATCGTAATCGGCGACGGCGCGGACTCGGTCGCCTTGCGCCGCGTAAACGTCGCCGCGAATGGCGAAGGCGGGGGCATCGTCCGGGTCCAGCCGGATCGCCTCGTTGGCGTCGGCGAGCGCGCGAGGATAGTCCTGCTGCTGATAATGGACGTTGGCGCGATTGGCGAAGGCCAGGGCATAATCCGGCCGCAGCCGGATCGCCGCGTCGAAATCGGCGAGGGCGCGGGGATAGTCGCGCTGTTCGTCGGTATAGATCGTGCCGCGATTGTTGAAGGCGGTCGCGTTTTGCGGGTCGAGCCGGATCGCCTCGTCATAATCGGCCAGCGCGCGGACATAATCGCCCTGATCGGCATAGGCGTCGGCGCGCACCCGCCGGGCGGGGGTGTTTTGCGGGTCGAGCCGGATCGCCTCGCCGGCATCGGCGACGGCACCGGGAAGATCGCCCTGCGCGACGCGGGCGACGGCGCGATTGCTGTGCGCGATGGCGAGATCGACGGGCGTGTCCGTGGCGGCCTGGATGATCGCGGTGCAGCTTTCGACGACCAGCGCCGCCGGATGGGCGCCGCTTTCGTTCGCGCAGCGCTGCCAATGTTCGTTGGAGGCTTGGGCGGAGGCGGGCGCGGGCAGCGCCGCGCCGCCAAGAAGCGCGGCGATTGAGAGAAATAGGCGAGGGGGTTGCACGATCACTCCTCTCGTTGATGGCCTTCTAGAGTAAATTCGTAATTACCTAAGTTATTTCAATAAATATCTCGTCAGGCTCCCTTGGATGGTTTGTCCAAATCCTGACGTGCGCCAAAATATTGCAAATAAGAATAGAGCTATACTCAACCAGATCTGCATCTGATACAGTAACACATTTGCTAGGTGACCTAATGTGCCCATCAAACACTAGCTCTCCCGTCGGAATCAAGCTTTTGTCGCCGAAGTGAATTAAGGTCTCTCCATCGACATCTACTTTCGTCCCTACGGCCACGCACCATTCGTTCCACCAAATTCTGTTTGGGCGGGGGTCAAACTCGGGGATCTCCGCATCCATGTCGTCCGTTATCACGACGAAGGAGCCCGGAGGTCTCACTTTCACATCAATCCTCATTTTCGCGCCGCCTCTCTCGCCTGATCCGCAGTTGCTCTCGTCTCGCTTCGCGCATTTGCGCGGTACTACAGTCTAGGCAGTGAGGGTACAGCTGCTGCTCCCCAGCGGGGGGATTGAGCGCGTTCGTGGGCTGGTGATCAGGAATTGCGTTATCGCTGCGGGTCCCCG
>DATINU010000114.1:0-3364 GCA_035473955.1 Allosphingosinicella sp. | reverse complement strand
CTTCAGGGCAACGAGCCCTGCGAGGTCAGCTACGCCGACCGCGCCGGCAAATATATGGGCCAGAAGGGCGTGACCCTGCCGAAGCTCTGACCCGCTGATTCGCCACGATAAACACGTCATGCTGACGAAAGTCAGGACCCGTGAACACGGATTGATTCCAGCTGGCGAAGGCCGAGTTCATCGATCCTGAATCAAGTTCAGGATGACGAAATAGAGTCACATCCCCGGCACGTCGGGCTCGTCGCCCATGTCGTCCGGCTTGTCCTCGTCATCGTCCGGCAAGGGCGGCGGCGGCGGCGGCGCGGCCTCCTCGGGGCGGGGCGGACGCGGCGGCCGGGGCGGTGCCGGCGCCCGCTCACGTCCACGCTCGCGCGCCCGGGCGCGGGCCGGATCGCGCGCGCCCGCGGGCAGGCGGACGAGGTCGCCGATCTCGATCTTGCGCGGGTCGATCCCGGGATTGGCGGCGAGCAGGGCCCTGAGGCTCACCCCCGCCCAGCGCGCCAGCGAAAAGAGCGTGTCGCCCCGCTCGATCCGGTAGCCATTCTCCTCGCGCCGAGGCGGGGGCGGAAGCCGCGGCGGGGGCGGTGGCGGCGGACGCCGCTCGCGCAGCCGCGGCGGCGGTGCGGGCGGCGCCGGCTCTTCCTTCACCTCCCGCCGGAAGGCCGGGACCGAGCCGCGCCCGGGCACGGCCAGGCGTTGCCCGACCTCGATTCCAGCCGGGCTCGCCAGCCGGTTGGCCCGCGTCATCGCCGCCACGCTGGACCCGCAAAGCCGCGCGATCGAATAGAGCGTATCGCCGCGCTGCACGGTATAACTGTCGGTGCAGACCCCCCGCGCGTGCGGCAGGCCGGCCCCGGCGAGCAAAGGCAGGAACAGCAGGGCGGCGAGCGGGCGACTCATGGCGGTCTCCAAACAAGGCGTTAACCATGTTCGCGCTCCCGCGCCCGCTTTGCAATGCGCGTCTTGCCCGCCGCTCCTGTCAGGGCGCCGCCGGGTTCGTGCAGTTGAACGTCAGCAGCCTCGTCCCGTTGTCCCAGACGAGGCTGCTGCACTGCCCGAGCCGGGCGCGGCCCAGGGTGACGTTGAATCGCGCCCGCTGCCGGCTGGCCCCGGTGACGACCACTTCCTCGGGGTCGGCGTCGGGCTCGGGCGGCAGCGACAGATTGCCGCGATTGTCCCCGGTCCGCACCAGCATCTCGCCGAACAGCAGCCCGCCGAGGCTCACGGGACGTTCCAGCCGCAGCGCGCGCACCGGCCGGATCACGCCGAACTCGATCACTTGGTCGTGGGCCTCGCCGGTCCAGGCGCCGCCGTTCAGCGCCGCGAGATGCGCGCCGGCGCCCGCCGTCGCCATCGTATCGGGCTTGATCAGCGAGAATTGGAAGCGGACCTCGTGATCGCCCAGCATCAGCGGATGGAACAGGCCGTAGCTCCGCTCGAAGCGCTGGGGCAGGGCGAACGCCGCCTCGCCCGGGCGCGGCGGGCCGAGCGTGAAGGTCACCCGCGCATAATGCATGTCGGCCGGTCCGATCAGCCCGTCCGCGCCCTCGACCGCGGCCCGGTCCTCGAGCCAGACCAGCCGCCGGTCCCCGGTCACCCCGCCGATCGAGACCTCGGCGACCTTCGAGCCGCCGGTCAGCCGCACCGGCCCGATCCGCGTCTGCGAGCCGAGCATGGAGCGCCTGAGCCCCAGCCGCTGCACCGCCGCCTGATTGAGGATGATATAGCCCGACGTCTCCGGATCGACCCGAAGCCGCACCGGCTGCCCGTTGATCGTCGCGTCGATCGTGAAGTTCGAGGCGGCATCGACGACGAGGTCGGCGGCGCGGGCGGGCGCGGCGAAAACGAGGGCGGCAAGCAGAAACAGGATACGCATCGCGCCGATCATGGCGAAGCCGCGTGCGCTTGCAAGCCCGGACCGCTCGACTGCCCTCCCCAACCGTCATCCGGGACTTGATCCGGGATCCATGAACGCGGACTGGTTACGAATGGCTGCGGTGTTCATGGATGCCGAATCAAGTTCAGCATGACGAATTGAGCCCTACCGCCGCCGCCCCTGATGCCGGATATTCCCCGGCCGGCCGCGCCGCCCCTGCCGCGCAGCCGAGGGCCTCGGTTGCTGGCGGCCGCCGCCGCGCGGCGCGTCGGGCAATTCGAAGCGCAGCGCGCCGCTGACCGGGTCGGCCTCCGCCAGCCGCAGCGTCAGCCGCCGGCCCATCGCATAGGTCTCGCCGCTTTCGTCGCCGATCAGGCTCTGGCTGGCCTCGTCGTAGCGGAAGTACTCGTCGCCCAAAGTCGCCGCCGCGACCAGCCCGTCGCCGCCCAGTTCCTCGACCGTGGCGAAGAAGCCGAACGGCTGCACGCCCGTGATCCGGCATTTGACGAGCGCGCCGACCTGATCGGAGAGATAAGCGGCGACATAGCGGTCCATCGTCTCGCGCTCCGCCACCATCGCGCGGCGTTCGAGGTTGGAGATCAGCTCGCCGATCACGTCCATCCCCGCTTCTTCCTCGCCAGTCAGCCCGCCCTCCCCGAGCCGGTAGCCCCGCACCAATGCCCGGTGAACGACGAGGTCCGCATAGCGCCGGATCGGCGAGGTGAAATGGCCGTAGGAGCCGAGCGCCAGCCCGAAATGGCCCTGGTTGCGCGGCGCGTAATAGGCTTGGGTCTGGGTGCGGAGGATCTGCTCCATCACCTGCGGCCGGAATTCCGCCTCGCCGAGCCGCTCGATGATCGCGTTGAACGTCCCGGGCCGCACCACCTGCCCGAGCGCGAACTCGACGCCGAAGGTCTTCAGATAATCCTTGAGCGCGACCAGTTTCTCGCGGCTCGGCGGCTCGTGCACGCGGTACATGACCGGCATCCGCTTCGCCTCCAGCGCGTTCGCCGCCGCGACATTGGCCGCGATCATATAATCCTCGATCAATTTATGCGCGTCGAGCCGCTCGCGCGGGGCGACCGAGAGGATCCGCCCCTTCTCGTCGAGCATCACCCGCCGCTCGGGCAGATCGAGCTCCAGCGGGCCGCGTTTCTCCCGCGCCCGGTAGAGCGCCCGCCAGCAGGCCCAGAGCGGCTTCAGCCGGTCTAGGATCGTCCCCTCGATCTCGGGCATGGAGCAGGGCGACGACGCCACCTGTGCGCCGGCCGCGCCGTCGATCGCGGCTTGCGCGTCCTCATAGGCGAGATTGGCGGCGATCCGGACCCGCGCCCGCGTGAACCGCCAGCTCTTCAGCGCCCCGGCCTTCGTCACCCGCAAATGGCAGGCGAGCGCCGCCCGGTCCTCGCCCTCTTTCAGCGAACAGACCTCCGCCGACAAAATCTCGGGCAGCATCGGCACCACCCGGTCCGGGAAATAGACGCTGTT
>DATINU010000113.1:0-2394 GCA_035473955.1 Allosphingosinicella sp. | reverse complement strand
ACCTTGGTTTCGTGCGGCACGCCGAGCGCATCAAGCGTTTCGGCGGCATGGCGCATCGTCTCCCAATCGGAGCGGCTGCCCATGATGATCCCGACTAAAGGCGCGTCCTTCGCCATCCGCTCCAGCCTTGGCCCTTGGAGCGCTTTCCCCTAGCCCGGCCGCGCACCCGCCGCAATCGGGCCATCGCTCTAAAACAAGCATTAACCTTCCTGTCCTAGAGTGGCGCCATGGCACGCAAGGACAGCATCGAAGCCGACGGCGCCGCGCAGGAAGCGCGCGAGGCGCTGGCGCGGCTGCACGACGAAAATGCGCTGCTTCGCGCCGCCCTGGTCGATGCCCGCGCGCGGCTCGAGGAAGCGGGCGAGAATGCGGGCGCCGATCCGCTGACCGCTTTGCTCGACGCCCGCCAGCTGGTGCGCGAGATCGAGCGGGTGCTGACCAAGGCCGCCCGTCACGGCACGCCCGCCGCTTTGCTCTCGATCGAGATCGACGAGCTCAACAATATCAACGACCGCTACGGCCGCGTGGCCGGCGACGCCGCGATCCGCCATGTCGCCCGGCAGCTCAAGGGCCTGATCCGCTCCAGCGATCTCGCCGCGCGCAACGGCGGCGGCTCCTTCTCGCTGCTGCTCGATCATCTCGATGCCGATTCGGCGCTCGAGACGGCGGAGCGGATCGCCCGCTGCATCGCCGCCCATCCGCTCGACCTCGGCCATGCCGAGCTGTCCGTCGCGGTCAGCGCCAGCGTCGCCTCGATCCTGCCCGGCGACACCGTCGAGGAAGTGCTCCGCCGCGCCGCCCGCAACCGCGAGCGCGTCAAGGAATTCTGACGGCCCTCAGCGGTCCTTCAAGAAATAGCGCTCAACGGCCGCGAGGCTGTCGTCCAGCTCGTAGACGATCGGCTGGCCGGTCGGGATTTCCAGCGCGACGATGTCGCCGTCGGCGATGTTCGAGAGGTGCTTGACCAAGGCCCTGAGCGAATTGCCGTGCGCGGAGATGATGACGCGCTGGCCCTTGCCGAGTGCCGGCGCGATCCGTTCCTCCCAATAAGGCAGGACGCGCGCGATCGTATCCTTCAGGCTCTCGTGGGTCGGAATGGTCACGCCCGCATAACGGCGGTCGTTGGCGAGATCGTAATCGCCGCCCGGCTCCATCGCGGGCGGCGGGATATCGTAGGAGCGCCGCCAGATCTTGACCTGCTCCTCGCCCGATTTGGCGATCGTCTCCGCCTTGTCGAGGCCGGTGAGGCCCCCATAGTGACGCTCGTTCAGCCGCCAGTGCTTTTCGACCGGCAGCCAGAGCCGGCCCATGGCTTCCAGCGCGATGTGCAGCGTCTTGATCGCCCGGGTCTGCAGGCTGGTGAAGCAGAGATCGAAATCGAAGCCGTGGGCGCCGAGCAATTCGCCCGCCGCCTTCGCCTCGGCCTCGCCCTGCGGGGTCAGCCCGACGTCCCACCAGCCGGTGAAGCGATTTTCCAGGTTCCAGGCCGATTGGCCGTGGCGGAGCAGGACGAGTTGCGGCACCGGCGGCCCTCTTTGCCGCGGTAGGCGGCGACCTCGTCGATCATCGCATGGAGCGCGGCGAGGCAGGACCGGGCGAGGAGGCGGCAGCGGTCCGGCGACCAGCCGTAGACCGGATCGGGCAGCTCCGCATTGTCCTTGAACGGCATTTCCAGCGTCATCGAAACCGCCCCGTAGCGCTCGGCGAGCTGGGCCGTGGACATGGAGAGATTGGCCTGACCGGGCCCGGGAATCTCATAACCCTTGGCGGTCTGGAAATCGGGCGTGGCGGCGACCAAGGCGTCGCTGAATGCGTCGAACACGTCCTGCTGCGCCTGCTTCCAGCCGGGAATGCCCTCGAAGCCCGCAAGGAAATTGGCGGCGATCGCCTCGTCGCCATGGACGTCCATGGCGAAATCGACGCCGGTCTTGTCCATCTCGGCGCGGACGTAAAAGACTTCCGGGCTCTTCTCCAGGCTCGGCGCGTGCCATTCGCGATTGAGGTTCACGCCGGCCGCGTTGGTGCGCAGATGACCGCGGAAGGAGCCGTCGGGATTCATGTTTGGGACGATGTGGAAGGTCGCCTTCTCGCGCAGGCGCCGCGTCACCGGGTCGGACTCGTCGAGCAGCCGCTCGAGCGCGCCCTCCATCCAATGCTCGGCCATGGTCTCGCCCGGATGCTGGCGGGCATAGAGCCAGACTTGCAACGGCCCCCCGGCGAGCTTGAAATAGTCGAGCTCCCGCCCGTCGAGCGTCTGACCGAGCGTCCGGTATTCGACGCCGGGCACGCCGGCGATGGCGGCGACGAAGTCGTGGTGCTGCTCCATCGTGTAGGGCGCGAAATAGGCGATCCAGGCGCTGTCCGATGCCGGGGTGACGCGGATCGTGAGGACGC
>DATINU010000112.1:0-6438 GCA_035473955.1 Allosphingosinicella sp. | reverse complement strand
GGGAGCGGCGATCTCAAGGCTTTGGTGGTGCGCGTGGATTCGCCGGGCGGCTCGGTGCTCGCCTCGGAGCGGATCCGCCGGGCGATCCTCGCCGCGAAGGCGCGCGGCATTCCGGTCGTCATCTCGATGGGCTCGGTCGCGGCCTCGGGCGGCTACTGGATCGCGACCGCGGGCGACATCATCTTCGCCGAACCGTCCACGATCACCGGCTCGATCGGCGTCTTCGCCATCCTGCCGAGCTTCGAAGGCACGCTGCAGCGGCTGGGCGTGGGCGCCGACGGCGTGCGCACGACGCCGCTGTCGGGCGAGCCGGACCTGCTGCGCGGTCCCTCGCCCGAGGCGGACCGGCTGCTGCAGACCGGCGTCGAGACGACCTACCGCCGCTTCGTCAATCTGGTCGCGCGCACGCGGCACCTCACCCCACAGCGCGTCGATGAGATCGGACAGGGCCGGGTCTGGGCCGGCGGCACCGCCCGCCAGCTCGGTCTCGTCGACCGCTTCGGCTCGCTCGACGATGCCGTCGCCGAAGCGGCGCGGCGCGCGAATATCGAGCCCGCCGACGCCCGCACCGTCTATCTGGAGAAAGAGCCCGATTTCTGGTCGCGGCTCGCCACGGACGTGTTCGGCGGCGGCGACTCGCGCGCCGAGGCTCCCCGCGACGTCTTCTCCCGCATGGCCCGCCGCCCCGAAGCGATGCTCGAGCGCGCGCTCGACGACGCCCAGCGCCTCACCCAGGGCGCCGCGATCCAGGCCCGCTGCCTCGAATGCCCCGCCATCGCCCCGCTCCGCCGGACCCGCGCGCCCGAGGGCCTCTGGGCGCAGCTGCTGGCGGCGCTCTGGCGGGGTTAACGCCCGTAGGCCGGTAGCGCCCAGCCGCGCCAGATCGCGGCGGCGCGGAGCGCGAAGCCGGCCAAAGCGGCGATCGGGCCGGCAATGCCGCCGGGGACGTCAAGCAGGTTCAGGCCCACGAACAGGCTCGCCGAAAGCGCGGCGACGGTGACGTAAAGCTCGGGCCGCATCAGGATCGACGGCTCGCCGGCGAGCACATCGCGGACGATGCCGCCGAGGCAGCCGGTGAGCACGCCCATCCCGAGCGCCGGCAGCGGCGCGATCCCGAAGGCCAATGCCTTGGCCGCGCCGAAGGTCGAATAAGCGGCCAGCCCGGCCGCATCGAGCCAGAGCAACGAGCGCCCGCTCCACAGCCGCCCCGGCGTCATCCAGACCGCCATCGCCGCGCCCAGGCAGATCAGCAAGGTGGCGTTCTGATGCACCCAGAAGACCGGCGCGCCGATCAGCAGATCGCGCACCGTGTCGCCGCCGACCCCCGTCACCACCGCGAAGAAGGTGAAGGTGACCAAAGTCTGCTTCTTCACCGCCGCGAGCAAGGCGCCCGACAGCGCGAACACCGCGATCCCCGCCATGTCGAGGAAATCGAGGATCGGGCCGAGGGCTTCGGGGAGCGTGGCGGGGGGCATGACGCAACCACCATATCACGTCATTCCAGGGAAAGCTGGAATCTCATTTTCTTTCCCTGCCTCCGCAAAGGCAGGGAGATTCCAGCCCTCGCCGGAATGACGGGAAATCAAATATGGATCGGCTTGCCGGTCACCGCCATCGCCGCTTCCTTGACCGCCTCGCTGTGCGTCGGGTGGGCGTGGCAGGTATAGGCGATGTCCTCGCTGGTGGCGCCGAACTCCATCGCCTGCGCCGCCTGGGCGATCATCGTGCCGCCGACCGAGGCGATGATCCAGACGCCGAGCACACGGTCGGTCTTCGCGTCCGCGATCACCTTGACGAAGCCGTCGGTCTCACGATTGGTCTTGGCGCGGCTGTTCGCCATCATCGGGAATTTGCCGGTCTTGACCTCATGGCCCGCCGCCTTCGCGTCCTCCTCGGTGAGGCCGACGCCGGCGATTTCCGGCATGGTGTAGACGACCGATGGGATCACCTCGTGGTTCACGATGCCGGTCAGGCCGGCGATATTCTCGGCGACCGCGATCCCCTCGTCCTCCGCCTTGTGGGCGAGCATCGGGCCGGGAATGACGTCGCCGATCGCCCAGATGCCGGCGACCGAGGTACGGAACTCATGGTCGGTCTCGATCTGGCCGCTTTTGTTGAGGGCGAGGCCGGCCTTGTCGAGCTGGAGGCCGTCGGTGTTCGGGCGGCGGCCGATCGAGACGAGCACCACCTCGGCCTCGATCGTGTCGGCCGCGCCGCCCGCGGCGGGCTCGACGGTGAGCGTGACGCCCTTCTTGCCGGCCTTGGCGCCCGTGACCTTCGTGGAGGTACGGAGTTCGAAGCCCTGCTTCTTGAACAGCTTCGCCGCTTCCTTGCGGACCTCGCCGTCCATGCCGGGAAGGATTTGGTCGAGATACTCCACGACCGTGACCTTCGCGCCGAGCCGGCGCCAGACGCTGCCCAGCTCCAGCCCGATCACGCCGCCGCCGATGACGACCATCGTCTCCGGCACCTTGGCCAGTTCGAGCGCGCTGGTCGAATCGACGATCCGCTCATGATCGACCTCGACGCCGGGCAGCGGGGTGACGCTGGAGCCGGTGGCGATCACGAAATTCTTCGCCTTGTAGCTCGTGCCGGCGACGTCGATCGCGTCCTTGGCGGTGAATTTGGCGTGGCCCTTCAGCCATTCGATCTTGTTCTTCTTGAACAGGAATTCGATGCCGCCGGTCAGGCCTTTGATCGCCTCAAGCCGGGTGCCGTGCATCGCACCGAGATCGAGTTCCAGCCCCGAGGTCTTCACTCCCCATTTGGCGAGCGCGCCCGAATGCGCCTCCTCGTACAGCTCGGAGGCATGGAGCAACGCCTTGGAAGGAATGCAGCCGACGTTGAGGCAGGTTCCGCCCAGCGTCTCGCGGCTCTCGACGCAGGCGGTCTTGAGCCCCAGCTGCGCGGCCCGGATCGCGGCCACATAGCCGCCCGGCCCGGCGCCGATCACGATCACGTCGAAGTCAGTCTCTGCCATCGTCATTCCCTTGCTCGTCTTTCCAGCAAAAGCTGGAATCCATGCTGACTCAGAATGGACCCCAGCCTTCGCTGGGGTGACGTTGAATTACAAATCTATCAGCAACCGCGTCGGATCTTCGAGCGCTTCCTTCATGCGGACGAGGAAGGTGACCGCCTCGCGGCCGTCGATCAGGCGGTGGTCGTAGCTGAGCGCGAGGTACATCATCGGGCGGGCGACGATCTGGCCGTCGCGGACGACCGGGCGCTCCTCGATCCGGTGCATGCCGAGGACGGCGCTCTGCGGCGGATTGATGATCGGGGTGGAGAGCAGCGAGCCGAAGACGCCGCCGTTGGAGATGGTGAAGGTGCCGCCCTGCATCTCCTCCATGGTGAGCGTGCCGGCCTTGGCGCGGGCGCCGAAATCGGCGATCGTCTTCTCGATCTCGGCGAAGGTCAGGCTCTGCGCGTCGCGGATGACGGGGACGACGAGGCCGTGCGGCGCGGAGACCGCGACCGAGACGTCGAGATAGTCGTGATAGACGATCTCCTCGCCCTCGATGCTGGCGTTGACCGCCGGGATGTCATGCGCGGCGAGCGCGGCGGCCTTCACGAAGAAGCCCATGAAGCCCAGCCTTATGCCGTGCTTCTTCTCGAACAGGTCCTTGTAGCGGGCGCGCGCGGCCATGATTTCCGACATGTCGACGTCGTTGAACGTCGTCAGCATGGCGGCGGTGTTCTGCGCCTCCTTGAGGCGTTTCGCGATGGTCTGACGCAGGCGCGTCATGCGCACGCGCTCCTCGCGGCGCTCGCCCGTTTTGCGGGGCGGTGCGGGGGGAGGCGGCGGCGGCGCGGGGGCTGGCGGCGACGGTGCGTCGGTCTTCGGGCCTTCCGCGGCGGCGGCGAGGACGTCGTCCTTGGTCAGGCGGCCGTCCTTGCCGGTGCCCTTGATCTTCGACGGATCGAGATGGTGCTCGAGCACGATGCGGCGCACGGCGGGCGAGAGGGTGAGGTTCGGCCCCTCTTCATCCTCTTCGGACGCGGCGGGAGCCTCCTTGGCCTCGATATTCTCGCCCGCTCCGGACGGATTGACCGGGGTGGAAGCAGGGGGCTCGACTGAAGCGGCGGGGGCGCCGCCACCGGCCTCGATCTCGGCGATCGCCGCGCCGACCGCGACCGTGTCGCCGACCGCCACGAACTGCTTGCCCATCGTGCCCGCGCTCGGCGCGTTGACCTCGATCGCGACCTTGTCGGTTTCGAGGCTCGCGATCGGCTCGTCCTGCGCGACCGCGTCGCCCGGCTGCTTCAGCCAGGCGCCGAGCGTCGCCTCGGTGATCGATTCGCCCAGGGTCGGGACTTTGACTTGGGTGGCCATCTAGCTCGCTTTCTTTTGCGCACTTGGCGCGCTGCTATGGCCGAGCGCGTCGGCGATCAAGGCCGCCTGCTCGGCGGCATGGCGCTTGGCGAGACCGGTGGCGGGGGAGGCCGCCGGCGCGCGCCCGGCGTAAACGGGCCGCTTCGGCTTCACCTTCGACTCGCCCAGCCGCCGCTCGATCCGCGGCTCGACATGCGCCCAATAGCCCTGATTCTGCGGCTCTTCCTGCGCCCAGACCACCGTTTCCAGGTTGGTCATCCGCTCGACTCGGGCGAGGAAGGCCTCGCCGGGGAAGGGATAGAGCTGCTCGATCCGCACGATGCTCGTGTGCCCGTCGCCAGCCGCGTCGCGCGCCTCGAACAATTCGTAGGCGAGCTTGCCGGTGCAGAGGACCAGGCGGCGCACGTCGGGGTCCTTTGGCGCACTGGGATCGGAAAGGATGCGCTGGAAATGGCTCTCGCCGGTGAAATCGGCGAGGCTGGAGACCGCGCTCTTGTGCCGGAGCAGCGACTTGGGCGTCATGATGATCAGCGGTTTGCGGAAATCGCGGTTCATCTGGCGGCGCAGGATGTGGAAATAATTGGCCGGGGTCGTGCAGTTCGCGACCTGCATATTGTCCTCGGCGCAAAGCTGCAGGAAGCGCTCGGGCCGGGCCGAACTGTGCTCCGGACCCTGCCCCTCGTAACCGTGCGGCAGCAGCAGGACGAGGCCGGAGGCGCGCAGCCACTTCGCCTCCCCGGCGGCGATGAACTGATCGATCATCACCTGCGCGCCGTTGGCGAAATCGCCGAACTGCGCCTCCCAGAGGACGAGCGTCTGCGGATCGGCGGTCGACCAGCCATATTCGAAGCCGAGCACGCCGAATTCGGAAAGGGGCGAGTCGCGCACCTCGAAGCGGGCCGGGCCGACCTGGGTAAGCGGGATATATTTGTGCCCGTCGGTCTGATCGACCCAGACCGAATGGCGCTGGCTGAAGGTGCCGCGACCTGAATCCTGGCCCGAGAGCCGCACCGGGTGGCCTTCGCGCAGCAAGGTGCCGAAGGCGAGCGCCTCGGCGGTCGCCCAATCGAAGCCCTCGCCGCTTTCGAACATGGCGCGGCGGGCGTCGATGATCCGGGTCAGTGTCTTGTGGACGGCGACATCCGCGGGGACGGTCGTCAGGACCTTGCCGATCTCCTTCGCGATCCCCTCTTCCACGCCGGTCGTGACGTTGCGCCGCTCGGTGATCGCCTCGTCGGGACGGCCGAGGCCGGACCAGGCGCCCTCGAACCAGTCGGCCTTGTTGGGCAGATAGGATTTCGCGGCTTCGAACTCGCCTTCGAGCAAAGTCGTGAAGGCGGCGATCTCGCCGTCCAGCCAGCCCTTCTCGATCACCCGCTCACCGAGCAGCCGCTCGGCATAGAGTTCGGAGATAGGCGCGTGCTTGCGGATCTCCTGGTACATGAGCGGCTGGGTGAAGCTCGGCTCGTCGCCCTCATTATGGCCGAAGCGGCGGTAGCACCACATGTCGATGACGATGTCGCGGTTGAATTCCTGCCGATATTCGATCGCGAGCTTGCAGGCGAAGGTCACCGCCTCCGGATCGTCGCCGTTGACGTGCAGGATCGGCGCCTGGACAAGCTTCGCCACGTCCGAAGGATAAGGCGAGGAGCGGGCGAATTGGGGCGAGGTGGTGAAGCCCACCTGATTGTTGATGATGAAATGCAGGCAGCCGCCGGTCGAATAGCCGGGGATGCCGGAGAAGCCGAGGCATTCGGCGACAATCCCCTGCCCGGCGAAGGCGGCATCGCCGTGGAGCAGGACGGGAAGCACGGTATCGCCTTCCACGTCGCCGCGGGCGATCTGCTGCGCCTTGACCTTGCCGAGCACGACCGGATCGACCGCTTCGAGGTGACTCGGATTGGGGACGAGGCTGAGATGGACGCTGATCCCGTCGAACTCGCGGTCCGAGGAGGTGCCGAGATGGTATTTGACGTCGCCCGACCCGCCGACATCCTCGGGGTTGGCCGAGCCGCCGCCGAATTCGTGGAAGATCACGCGCAACGGCTTGCCCATCACGTTGGCGAGCACGTTGAGCCGCCCGCGATGCGCCATCCCGAACACGA
>DATINU010000111.1:0-3264 GCA_035473955.1 Allosphingosinicella sp. | reverse complement strand
CAGCATCGGCAGGTTGACCCCGGCGATCACTTCGATCTTGTCCGATTTCATCAGGCTGATGGCGAGGTTGGAGGGGGTGCCGCCGAACAGATCGGTCAGGATGATCACGCCGGTGCCGCCATCGACCTTGGCGATCGCCTTGGCGATGTCCTTGCGGCGCTGGTCCATATCGTCGTCGGGGCCGATGCAGATCGGCGCGATCCGCTCCTGAGGGCCCACCACATGTTCCATCGCCACGACGAACTCCGTAGCGAGCCGCCCATGGGTCACCAGCACCAGACCGATCATTCAATCACCTTGAAAAGCCTCGTCCGCCTCTTGTCTTCCCGCGCCGGCCTCAGTCGAAACGTCGCGCGGCGGCGTGGCGAGGTCGCGATGCTCTATGGTGGGCGAAAATCCCGCCGCGCGCAACCGCCCAGCGACATGCTCCGCGACGTACACGGACCGATGCCGCCCGCCCGTGCAGCCGAACGCGACCGAGACGGGAGCGTTTCCAGCAACGGAATAAAGCGGAAGGAGAGCGAGCAGTGCGCCTTCGATCCCGGCTATCGCGCTCTCGAACGCGGCGTCCCCGGCGATATAGTCGCCCACCGATGCATCGCGGCCGGTCAACGCGCGCAGCCCCTCCTGCCAGTGCGGATTCCTCAGAAAGCGCATGTCGAAGCTCAAATTCGCCGGCGGCGGTTCGCCCTGCGAGAAGGCGAAGGACAGGATGGTGATTTGGGTCACACGGAAAGGCCGAACAGCCTGAGCGCCGTTTCCACCTTGAGCGGGGCCGAGGCCTCCAGCCCGTTCATCGCCACGGTCGGGATCGAGATTCCCGCAAGCATCATCGCGCCGCCGGGCTCGGGCAGCCGCTCCGGTGTCCTGTCGAGATCGACGTAGAGGGCGACCGGCACCTCCTGCACATTGTCCATCTCCTCGATCAGGCCGACGCCGCGCATCTCCACCTTGCCGACGATGGTGGCGGGCGCGCCGGCGATCACCTTGCCCTCGACCCGGCGCAGGAAGGTGTAATCGTCGCTGATCAGCACGGCGCCGCGGTCGATCAGCCGCATCGCGAGATCGGACTTGCCGTGGCCCGAACGGCCGCCGATCAGCACCGCGCGCCCGCCGATCGCAACGGCGCTGGCATGGACGGTTTCGGACGATAGAGACGGCGCGTTCATGACGTAATTCCCCCCGGGAAAGTGACGACGAAGCGGGCGCCCTGCCGCCCGTCCCTCCGGTCCTCGACTTCGATCCGCCCGCCATGCCCGTCGACGATCGCCCGTGCAATCGCCAGGCCGAGCCCGGAATGGCGGCCGAAATCCGCTTCGGGCCTGATGGAGTGGAACCGGTTAAAGATCGCTTCCCGCGCCTCGCCGGGAACCCCCGGGCCGCTGTCTTCGACGGTGAGCAGCACCTCCTCGCCGACATTGCTGGCGCGCACCTCGACGGTGCCGCCGGCCGGCGAGAAGGAGAGGGCGTTGTCGACCAGATTGTCGATCAGCCGGGCGAGCCGCGATTCCTCGCCCATGATGACCGTGCTGCCGGCGCGGGGCCGGGCGAAGGCGACCTGGGCGCCGTCTGCATTGCGCTCCTCCCACATGGGCAGCATCGATTCGATCAGGGCGCCAAGATCGATCGCCTCGAACCGCGCGCGCGACAATTCGGCGTCGAGCCGCGACGCCTCGGCGACGTCGACCACGAGCCGGTCGAGCCGGATGACGTCCTGCCGGATGACGTCGAGCATTTGCTGGCGGAGCGCAGGATCTTCGACCCGCTCGAGCGTGTCGATCGCCGAGCGCAACGACGCGAGCGGGTTTTTGAGCTCGTGGGTGACGTCGGCGGCGAAGGCCTCGGTCGCGTCGATCCGCTGGCGCAGGCTCTCGGTCATGTCGTGCACCGCCCGGGCGAGCAGGCCGATTTCGTCGCGCCGCGCGGGCAGCAGCGGCACGTCCACTTCGCGGGCGCGGCCTAGCTTGACCTGGTTCGCGGCGACGGCGAGCCGGCGCAGCGGCGTGGCGATCGTCCGGGCGAGAAAGCGCGAGAGCAAAACCGAGAAAGCGAGCGTGGCGAGCAGGATCATCGCCAGCGAGAAGCGCTCGGCCCGCACCACCCGGCGCACATCCCGGGCGTTGACGGTCAGCAGCAGCACCCGGTCATTCCCGACCCGCATCGCCGCCGAGACATAGGGGGTGCCGTCAGGCGCCCGGCGCAATTCCGTCGTCGCCGCGCCATTCGCCAGCGCCCGCTGGGCCTCCGGCCAGGCCGCCAAATCGTCATGCGCCGGCGGCACGTAATCGGGCGGTCGTCGCGCCCCGACGATCGCGTCGAAGCCGTTGTCGAGCGCTCGGGCGACGTCGCGATACCAGGGTTCGCCGGCGGGATCGCGGAGTGTGTAGGTCGGCGGCGCCCGGAACCAGCTGTCGCCGATCTTGGCGCCATCGCGGCGATAGATGCGCAGCCGCGCTTTCGAATCCTGGCCGATCCGGACGAGAATGGCCTGCCGCTGGCCCGGATCGATCGAAGGCAGCATATGGGCGAGCATCACCGCTTCGGATTGTGCCTGATCGAGCCGCGCCTCGGTGAGCCTCGTGCGAAAGCCGTCGAGATAGAAGATAGAGCCGGCGAGGATCGCGACCCCGAAGAAGTTGACCGCGAGAATCCGTTGCCGGAGCGTGAGCCGACTCGACCATTTCAGGCCGAGCTCCTTATCCTCATTCCTCGGCAAAGCGGTATCCGACGCCGTAGAGCGTGTCGATCGCGCCAAACTCGTCGTCCACGGCGCGAAACTTGCGCCGCATCCGCTTGATATGGCTGTCGATCGTCCGGTCGTCGACATAGATGTCGTCCTGATAGGCGACATCCATCAGCTGGTTGCGCGATTTGACTACGTCCGGCCGCTGCGCCAGCGCCTCCAGGATCATGAATTCGGTGACGGTCAGGGTCACGTCCTTGCCGTCCCAGCGCACCCGGTGGCGGGCGGGGTCCATGACCAGGCGTCCGCGCACGATCTCCGCCGCCTCGGCCTCGGGCGTCTCGGCGGGCGGCGTGGCGCGCGCTTCGGTCCGTCGGAGCACGGCGCGGATGCGGGCGATCAGCAGGCGCTGCGAGAAGGGCTTGGCGATATAATCGTCGGCGCCCATGGCGAGGCCGAGCGCTTCGTCCAGTTCCTCGTCCTTCGAGGTCAGGAAGATCGCCGGGAAATCGCTCTTCTCGCGCAGCCGCCGAAGCAGCTCCATCCCGTCCAGCTTCGGCATTTTGATGTCGAGGATGGCA
>DATINU010000110.1:0-2193 GCA_035473955.1 Allosphingosinicella sp. | reverse complement strand
CAATCGCATCGCCCACACCCTCGCCGCGCAGGGCCTCGCCAAGGGCGCGAATATCACCCTGCTGATGGACAATGGTCTCCATTCGCTGCCCTGCGATTTCGGCTGCGTGAAGGCGGGGCTGGTCCGGACGCCGCTGAACGGCCGCCTGTCGCGCGAGGAGCAGCAGGCGATGATCGAAAAGATCGGCGCCGGCACCCTGATCTATGGCGCCACCCAGGTCGAGCGCGCCGCCGAACTCAAGGCGGCGCTTCCCGATCTCCGCATCCTCGGGCTCGGCGACGCCCAAGTCGGGCCGGACCTTTTGCGCCTCGCCGAAACCGCTTCCGATGCCGATCCGAAGCTGCGCCAGCAACCGGAAGACGTCGCGCTCGCCCTGTTCACCTCGGGCACGACCGGCACGCTGAAGGCCGCGCAGCATACCCAGGCGAGCTACGCCGCGGTCGTCCACAACGTCCTTTCCAACCTGATCGACCCGAAGCCGGGCGAGATCATGCTCCACGCCGCCTCGATGATCCACGCCAGCGGCACTTTCGTGCTCCCTTACTGGATCCGCGGCGGCGCCGCGGCGATCCTGCCGGGCTTCACGCCCGCTTCCTATCTGGAGGCGATCGAGCGCTGGCGCCCCACCGCGCTGAACCTCGTGCCCACCATGTTGCAGATGCTGTTCCAGCTGCCCGGGATCGAGGCGGCCGATCTCTCCAGCGTCGAGACCATCCTCTACGGCGCCTCGCCCATGCCGCGCCCGGTGCTGGAAAAGGCGCTGGCGCTCTGGGGACCGGTCTTCGTCCAATATTACGGGCAGACCGAAGCGCCGCTCGCCATCTGTGCGCTGAAGAAGGCGGACCATGTGGGCGCGAGCGCGGAACGCCTGCTCTCCTGCGGCCGCCCGAGCGACGAATGCGAGCTGCGCCTGGTCGACGAGGCGGGTGAGGACGTGCCGGAGGGCGAGCCCGGCGAGATCGTGCTTCGCGCGCCCTTCGTGATGAAGGGCTATACCGACGCCGCGCTCAACGACGCCGGCTTCTTCCCCGGCCGCTGGCTGCGCACCCGCGACATCGGCCGTTTCGACGACGAGGGCTATCTGACCCTGGTCGATCGCACCTCCGACATGATCGTCACCGGCGGCTACAACGTCTATCCGCGCGAGGTGGAGGACGCGCTGTCGTCGCATCCGGCGGTCGCGCAGGCGGCCGTGATCGGCGTGCCCGACGACACCTGGGTCGAGGCCGTCATGGCCTTCATCGTCCTCCACGATGGCCAAAGCGCGAGCGAGGCCGAGCTGATCGGCCACGCCCACGCCCATCTCGCCGGCTACAAGGCGCCCAAATCGATCCGCTTCGTCGAAACGATCCCGCTGAGCCCGGTCGGCAAGCCGCTCCGCCGGGCGCTGCGCGAGCCCTTCTGGCAAGGCAAGGAGCGCGCGATATGAGCGTCCTCGTCGAGCGCGCGGGCGCCGTCACCACCATCGTCATCGACCGTCCCGGGCGCCGCAACGCGGTCGATGCCGCCACCGCCGAAGCGCTCCGCGAAGCCTTCGCCGCGTTCGAGGCCGACGACGCCGCGTCGGTCGCCGTGCTCGCCGGCGCGGACGGTCATTTCTGCGCTGGCTATGACCTCAGGTCCTTCGCCGAAAACGGCGCCGATTACGACCCGCTCGGCGAAGGCCCGATGGGTCCGACCCGGCGGCCGCTCGCGAAACCCGTGCTGGCCGCGGTCGAGGGCTATGCCGTGGCCGGCGGGCTGGAGCTGGCGCTCTGGTGCGACCTCAGGATCGCGTCGGAGAGCGCGACCTTCGGCGTCTTCTGCCGCCGTTGGGGCGTGCCCTTGGTCGACGGCGGCACGGTGCGGCTGCCGCGCATCGTCGGCCAAAGCAGGGCGCTCGACCTGATCCTTACCGGCCGCCCGGTGGGGGCTGAAGAGGCGCTTGCCATCGGCCTGGCCAACCGCGTGGTTCCCGAAGGCAGCGCCCGCGCCGAGGCCGAGGCGCTCGCCGCCGAGATCGCTCGCTTCCCGCAGCTCTGCTTGCGAACCGACCGCGATTCGGCCTGGCGCGCCTTCGACGGCGACCTGGCCAATGCCCTCCGGGCCGAAGCGATCGCCGGCGCTGCGCCCTTGGCGGAAGGCGCCCGCGACGGTGCCTCCCGCTTCGCCGGCGGGCGCGGCCGTTCGGGCGACTTTCGCGACATCTGATCC
>DATINU010000109.1:0-3929 GCA_035473955.1 Allosphingosinicella sp. | reverse complement strand
CGTTCGACAAGCGCGCGCCGTTCCGGGATGCCCGCTTCAGCGTTGCGGGGGACGGCCCCGCCGCCGGCGATTGGCGGATTTCCGGCGTTCCCTATTTCGATCCGCGCCGCGGCAGCTTCCAGGGCTATCGCGGCACTGCCCGGCGCCCGCGCCCGGACGAAATCGCCCGCGCCGCCGATGCGCCGGTCGGCGTGTTCGGCACTCACTTCCCGGCCGATTCACTGCGCCAGCTGATTCACGAGCTGCGGACGCCGCTCAATGCGATCCTCGGCTTCGCTGAAATGATCGAAGGACAATATATGGGACCCGCCGCGGCCGGCTATCGCGGCCAGGCGGCGGAGATCATGGCGCAGGCGCGGGGCCTGCTCGGCGCGGTCGACGATCTCGACACCGCGGCGCGCCTCGAAAGCCGCCGTTTCGAACATGGCGGCGGCGAGGTCGACGCCGGCGCCTTGCTCGCGCACCTGCACGAGTCATACGCGCGGCTCGCCGCCGAGCGCGGCGGTGCCATAACGCTCGAAATCGCCGCCACATTGCCGCCAATCCGCGTCGAAACCGCCGCCGCCGAGCGCATGTTCGGCCGCCTGCTCGCCGGCACGATCGGCCTCGCGGGAGACGGCGAAACGCTGCGCGTCTCCTTGGCGCGGGGTGGGGTCGGACTTCTCCTTGTCGTCGCGCGCCCGGCAGCCATCGCCGGCGTGAGCGAGGCGAATCTGCTCGATCCCGGCTATAGCCCGGACGGCGATTGGCCCGGCGCGCCCGCGCTCGGCCTCGGCTTCGCGCTCCGCCTGGTCCGCAACCTCGCCGAGGCGGTGGGTGGGGCCTTGGAGGTCGACGCGGCCGCCTTCACGCTGGCGTTGCCGGCCGCTTCGCCCGCCGAACGCCCGGCCGAGGCCGGCGGCTGAGCTTGAAGCGCGCCGCCCGCCGTGCCATCTGCCGGCGGGGCCTGTAGCTCAACGGTAGAGCCGGCCGCTCATAACGGCTAGGTTGTAGGTTCGAATCCTGCCGGGCCCACCAGCCTTCGCTCCTTGCGGAGCTTCGGCTGGCACGCCGGCAGGCAATGGTCTTGATACGCTTAGGCGGGCTTGCCCGCCGTAGCCCGAAGGGCGAAGGCGGGGAGTAGCGCAGCCTGGTAGCGCATCTGCTTTGGGAGCAGAGGGTCGCAGGTTCGAATCCTGTCTCCCCGACCATTTACCTTCGGTCCGCCAGCGTCTGATCGATCGCCGCGGCAAGCGTTTCAAGGCGGTAAGGCTTCAGGATCACGGTCCGGCCGCCCGCGCCCGAAGTGGAGATCTCGTCGCTATAGCCGGTGGTGAGGAGGACGCGCAGATGCGGGCGGATCACCGCCAGCCGTTCGGCGAGATCGAGCCCGCTCATCCCCGGCATGACGACGTCGCTGAACACGAGGTCGAAGCCCCCGGCGAGCGCGATTTCCAGCGCCTCTTCGCCCGAGCGGGCCCGGCGGACCTTGTGCCCGAGTTCGCCGAGCAAATCCTCGGCAAACGCGCCGACCTCCTCATTGTCCTCGACCAGCAGGACGCGGGCGCTGCCGCCGCGTGCCAAGGCCGGCTTCTCATCGGCCGCGCGGGCTCCGCCCGTCGCGCCGCTGCAGGGAAGGAGCAGGGTGACGGATGTCCCTTCGCCCGGACGGCTCTCGATCCTGACCTCGCCGCCCGACTGGCTGGCGAAGCCGTAGACCTGGGAAAGACCGAGGCCGGTGCCCTTGCCGGTGAGCTTGGTGGTGAAGAAGGGCTCGAAGGCGCGCTCGAGCGTGTCCTCGTCCATGCCGACACCGCAGTCGTTCACCGATAGCGCGATCATCGGCGGGCCGCCTTCTTCGTGAAAGGTGGCGGTGGCGATGGTGAGAATGCCGCCCTCCGGCATCGCGTCCCGCGCGTTGACCGCGACGTTGAGCACGGCGGATTCGAGCTGGGTTCGATCCGCCTCGACCCTGCACGTCTCCTCGGCCAGCTCGGTCCTGACCTCGATCCGCTCGCCGAGCGTGCGGTCGAGGAGGTCGGTCATCTCGCGGATCAGGTCGCTGACGTCGATCACTTCGGGCTGGAGCGGCTGCCGGCGAGCAAAGGCGAGCAATTGCCCCGTCAGCGCCGCCGCCCGCCCCGCGGCCTGCACCACCGCCTCGGCATAACGAAGCCGTTTCCCCTCATCGATCTCCGGCCGGCGCAGCATGTCGGCCGAGCCCTGGATCACGGTCAGCAGATTGTTGAAATCGTGGGCGATGCCGCCGGTCAATTGGCCGAGCGCCTGCATCTTGTGCGCCTGACGGAGCTGATCCTCGGCCTTGGCCCGCTCCCCGATCTGGATCTGGAGCTCGGCATTGGCGGTGGCGAGCGCTGCGGCGCGCTCCTCGAGCTGACGGTTGACCCGCCTTAGCGCGGACTGGCCGATGCCGAGCACCACGACGACCATGACGGCCATCAGCATCAGCAGGCCGATGACGATATAGCGCGCCAATCGGCGGGACAACGGTTCCGGATCGGCGGCAAGATATACGGTCCCGATCCGCTCGCCCCGGCTGGTCACCGGCACCGCCGAGGTCACCGCATTGCCGGGGGCGGGCAGGGGCTCGGTGTAGCGGCGTAGCGGATCGGCGCCGTCGCGACCGTAGCCGGCGATGAGATCGCCGCCGGCATTGTAGATCCCGACGGTGCGGATCTGCCGGTTGACCCGGACCGCATCGACTGCCTCCTGCGCGGCCTGCGCGTCGCCGAAATCGAGCGCGGCGGTGACGCTGGCGGAAAGGATCTCGGCCTGGACCCGCGTCTCCTGCGTCTGCAGATCGCGATAGGCGGCTTCGTTCTGCAGGATGATGCCGATCCCGGCGAGCAGCAGCAAGGTCACCATCGCGACGATCGCGGCCGGCGCACCCCGCCAGCGTTCGGGGAGAGTCGTGATCCGCCCCATCAGCGCCGCTGCCTGACGCCCGCCGCGAGCGCGAGCAGGCGCGAACTGATGGTAAGGCCGCGATCGGCGGCGGTCGCGTCATCGATGAAGAAACGGACCCTGCCGCCAACGACGGCGAAATGGATCATCCCGCGCTGCGGCCCGGCGCGGGCGTCGGTGACGGTGAGGATCGGCCGGCTGCGGAGCGCGAGCAGCATCCGCCCGGTATCCGGCGCGGCATTGCCCTGCACGAAGGCGAGATGGCAGCCATTGCTCTGCGCCGGCGAGGCGATCCGCCGCACGCTCACGGAATGGCCGTCGATCAGCTCGCCGGCCGCAGCGCGGTCGAGCAGGCCGCCGAACGGGTCGCGGCCCAGCACGCAGAGCTGGAAGGGCGCCTGTGCGCCGGGCACGGCCCCGCCGGGCCAGGTGACGTAGCGGGCGAAGCGGGGCAGGAAGGCGGCCTTGACCGACTCCTCCGTCGGCTGGGCGCGCGCCGGTCCCGTGGCCAGGGCGGCGCACAGGAGGGCGCCGAGAGCAAGGCGGCTGGCTGGGGTCAAAAGCGCAGCCTCGTGCCGGCATAGATGCTGCGCTGGGCGAGCTGGGCGCGATCGGGATCGTTGCTTTCGAGATGAGTGCCGTGGAGGAGGTTGCGCCCGGCGATGTAGAGCTCGATCATGTCGCCGAGCCGGTAGGCGATGTTCGCGTCCGCCTCGACATAGGCGCCGATCGGTGGCGCGCTGTCGATCTCGCCGACATAACGCAGCCCGGCATTGATCCGCAGACGGTCCGTGAGGTCGAACTGGCTCCGCGCGAACAGCTGGACATCGGGGTCGTGGCCGAGCGAATCGCCCTGCGCCAGATCGATATGACCGGGCTTCACGGTAAAGTCCTTGAAGACGGTACTGAGCCCGAGGTTGAGCCGCCACCATGGCGTCAGCTGCGCGCTGCCCCAAGCTTCGACTCCGTAGGTGTGGCCCTTGAGGCCATTGCGCAGCTGGACCTGGAACGGGTTGGTGTTGACC
>DATINU010000108.1:0-8398 GCA_035473955.1 Allosphingosinicella sp. | reverse complement strand
GTCGCGGTGTTCGCGAAGGGCGCGAAGGCTGACGAAGCGACTGCGGCTGGTGCCGATGTGGTGGGTGCCGAGGATCTCATGGAGACGATCCAAGGTGGCCAAATCGATTTCGACCGCGTCATCGCGACGCCCGACATGATGGGCGTGGTCGGGCGGCTCGGCAAGGTGCTCGGGCCGAAGGGCCTGATGCCGAACCCGAAGCTCGGCACCGTGACGATGAACGTCGCCGAAGCCGTCAAGGCGGCCAAGGGCGGCCAGGTCGAGTTCCGCGTCGAGAAGGCCGGGATCATCCACAGCGGAATCGGCAAGGCGAGCTTCACCGAAGCGGACCTGCGCAAGAATTTCGACGCCTTCGTCGACGCGATCGTCAAGGCGCGCCCGACCGGCGCCAAGGGCAAATATGTCAAGAAGGCGGCGATCAGCTCGACCATGGGCCCGGGCCTCAAGCTCGACGTCGCCGAGGTGGCGTCGGCCTGAGCCGAAGCCGACACGAATCAAAAAGGGGCCGGAGCAGCGATGCTCCGGCCCCTTTTTTTGTTGGTCAGAAGGTCTCGCCGGCCATGTCCTCGCTGAGCGCCCAGAGCGCCTTCGCCCGCTCGGGATCGACCGCGTAGGCGCGGACGCCGGCGCTGAGGTCCATGGTCGAAACCTCGGTGAGCGCGGAGACGTGGCAATCCTCGCAATAACGGCCGCCGATTTCCCCGGCCGGGGCGACCGCGGCCGCCCAGACCGAGGTGGCCGCGCCCTGCGGGATCGACTTGAACTCGAACGGCGAGCCGTCCTCGTTCTGCAGGGTGCCGATGCGGGCGAGCATGGCCTCGACCATCTCGGGGGTCATGTGCCGGCTGAGCTCGGTCTGGATGCCGCCCGGATGGACCGCAGCCGCGCGCACGCCCCTGCCCTTGTGGCGGCGATCGAACTCGACGGCGAAGAGGACGTTGGCGGTCTTCGAGCGGCCATAAGCGAGCCAGGGATCGTAGGGCGTGGTCTCGAAATTAGGATCGTCGAGATCGACGTCGGAGAAGCGGTGGCCCGACGAGGCGAGGTTCACCAGCCGGCCGCCGTCGCGGATCAGCGAGGCGATCCGGTTGATGAAGACGAAATGGCCGAGATGGTTGGTGCCGAACTGCGTCTCGAAGCCGTCCGCGGTCTTGCCAAAGGGCGTCGCCATCACCCCGGCATTGGCGATGACGACGTCGAATTTCTCGCCCTCCGCATTGAGCGCGTCGGCGGCGGCACGGACGCTGGCCAGCGAAGCGAGATCGAGCTCGACCAGCTCCAGGCCCGGAATGTGAGCGGTGGCGGCCCGCGCCTTGTCGAGATCGCGGGCGGTGCCGACGACGCTGGCGCCGTGCGCGGTGAGCGCGCGGGCGGTCTCGACGCCGAGCCCGGCCGACACGCCGGTGACGAGGATGCGCTTGCCGGCGAGATCGACGCCCTCGAGGACGTCGTCGGTAGTGGATTTGGCGTTGAAGGGGGTGGTCATTGGTCTTCCTTTCACTAATTAATCGAGCGAGTAATCACTCATTTCGGGGGCAAAGATCAGCGCGCGATCGCCTTCCAGAAGGTCTCGAAGCCGAGCGCGCGGTGATGGTCGTAGCGCCCGGGCTCCCGGGCGATGAAATCGAGCGTGGTTTCGGCGAGTGCGTTCAGCACCGCGCCGACATAATCGGCCGACTGGCCATCGGCATGGCCGGCCAGGGCCGCCTCCAGCACGGTCTTGAAATCGGCGAACAGGCCCTCGCCGCAACGCCGGCTTTCCGGGCCGATCCGATCGGAGACCTTGAGCTGCTTCAGCGCCTTGCGCCGCGCCGGATTGGCCGCGCTCCAATCGATCAGCCGGTCCCACATATGACGGATCCGCTCGCGCGGGCCCAGGTCGGCGGGAACATCGGCCAGCAGCGCGGCCGCCAGTTCTCCCTCGATGTCGAGGAAGAGCGCGGCGAGCAGCGCGTCCTTGTCCGGAAAATAGGTGAAGAGCGTGCCTTCGGCGACGCCCGCGCCCTTGGCGATCTTCGCGGTGGGCGCGCTCGTCCCGAGCGCCGCCACCAGATCGGCGGCAGCGGCCAGGATGGCGTCTCTCTTGTCTTCGCTAAGGGGTCTCGCCATGGTCCGAATCGTTATTGAGTGTTCACTCACTCATTTATACGTCGCTACCCGCTTTGCAAGCCCTAAAAAGTAAGCCCCGCCGGTTTGACCCGGCGGGGCTCCCAGCCTCACGATCCGAAGATCCTGAGGACACGACTAAAACGATGCGCCTCGCCTGCCGTTCCCACCAGCCCCAAGAAAGCTGTGGATAAGCCTGATTTTCTTCCGCTATCTGGGCGCACAGGGAGCAGGACGATGAGCGACGACAGGGGACGCGGGCGGCGGCCGGACGAGCGGACGGATCGCGAGACGGTGGGCGACCTGGTCGAGGCGGTGACGCGCAAGCTGACCACGGCGATCGTGATCGCCGGAGCGCTGATCGCGCTCGGCATCTATTCGCAGGACGTGGAAGCCCCCGATTATCAGATCGCCGCCAGCGCCGACGGACGCGTCTACCGGGTCAATACCGAGAGCGGCTCGATCGTCGGCTGCGAGAACAATGTCTGCGCGCTGCTGCAGCGCAGCTCGGACGATCTGGCCGACAAGCTGCCCGAACGGCCGGCGGTGACCGCGCCGCCGCAACAGGCTCAGCCCGCCCTCCCCGCTCCGGCGCGCACCGGAGACAATGCCGCCGCACCGGTGCCCGAGCGGCGCTAGCCGCCGACCGCCGGTTTGACCGGCTGCCGGTGAACGCCTATTCGAACGCGATGTTTGCCCGGGCCCGTCGCCGTTATCTCGATATCCTGTCGTCGATCTACATCTACAACGAACATCGCGGCTATAGCAGCATCGACCGCGTGCTGGCGGCGGTGCAGGCCAAGCATCCGGAAGAAAAGGCGTTCATCGCGCAGATCGAAAAGCACCGGAAGGACGAGCGCCAGCATTATCTGATGTTCCGCCGTTATTTCGAGGCGCGCGGCTACAAGCCCTACCGCGTCGACCGGACCTGCGGCCATATCGACCGGCTGATCCGGATCGCCTTCGGCGTCGGCATCGACGACCTGAAGGAAAATGAGATCATCAACGACAAGGCGCTGTTCGACCGGCTCTGCCGGGTGATCATGCTGACCGAGATGCGCGGCATGAAGCAGGTCGAGATCCTGCTCGCCTCCAGCGCGATCCGGGAAGAGAAGCCGCTGCTCAAGATCTTCAAGGTGATCGAACGCGACGAGCCGAGCCATTGGCACCCTTATGAGGGCTGGCTGCGCGATCACGGGGGCAAGCTGCCCAACCGGCGCGAGAAGCTGGCCGATGGCTGGGTGCATCGCAGCCTGATCCTGTTCAAGCTGCCTTTGCTCTACCTCAATCCGTGGCTGAAAAGGCGCAGTGATTGGTATGACGAGCATGAGGCCACGCTGCCGGCGATGGCGGCCGCCTAGGCGGCCTCGAACCGGTCGAGCCCGAGCGTCTCGCCGCTGAGGCGGAGCCACAGCTTCAGCAGCAGCGCGTAGGAGCTGAGGCCGGCGGCGATGCCGGCGCCGTCGTGGAGCGGCATCGGCGCGCCCCGCAGCAGGGCCTGAATGCCGAGCCCCGCGGCGACGGCGAGCAGGGCCGCCCCGGCCGGACCTGCGCTGTAATGGAAAGCGGTGCCGATCCCGAAATGGCGGCGGAGCGAAAGGCGGCGGATCAGCGCGCCGGCGAGGACTCCGATCAGCACCGAGAGCGCGGCACCGGTGACGCCGAAGGGAACGATCAGCAGCGCGCCGGCGAGCAGGTTCACGGCGATATTGGCGGCGGTGACGGAAAGCTGGGCGAGCGGGCGGCGGTAGAGGATGATCAGATCGCTGACCCCGAAAGCGCCCTGGATCATGTCGGCGGCGGCGAGCAGCAGCAACGCCCAATAGCCGGCGGTGAAGGCGGGGCCGAACCAGGCGAGCAAGGGCACGCCCGCGAAGACCAGAGCGATCAGGATCGGCAGCTGGAGAGCGAGGATCAGGCGGGCGGCGGCGGCGGTGGCGGCGCCGGTCTCCACGGCACCCTTCACCGCGAGCGTGCGGGCGATGATCGGGTTCAGGAGGCCGTCGAAGCTCTGCCGGACCTGGCGGACGGGGACGCGGATTTGCCGCGCCATGCCGTAAATGCCGGCCGGCCCTTCGCCGAGCAGGATGCCCACCAGATAGAGATCGACCCGGTAGAAGAGGCCGTTCATCATGTCGTTCAGCGTCGCTTCGGCATTGGCGCGCAGCTGCGGAAGGAGCGGCTTCGGCCGCCAGGCGGAAAAGCGGAACGGGCCGAGGCAGCGGCGCGCGCCGAACGCCGCATAAGCCAGCGCCGCCAGCGTCCCGGCCCAATAGGAGATGAGCAGCCCCTCCTCGCCATAACCGAGCGCGAAGGCGGCGAGCGCGGCAATCAGCGCGCCGTAAGGCTCGAGGATCGAGCGGCTCAGCACTTCGTAGCGGATTTTCCGGGTCCAGCGGCTGGCGGCGGAGAGCGTGTCGAGCAAGGCTTGGCCGGCGATCATCGGCGCGAGGAAGATCAGGGCGAAGCCGACATTTTCGGCAATCAGCCCGGCCGGGGCAGCGAGCACGGCGAGCGCGAACAAGCCGCCCAGCGCGAGGCTGGCGAGGGTCACCAGCAGCAGCGCATCGAGCAGGATGTGCGGCACCGGGCGGTCCACCCCTTCCTCCTCCAGCCGCTTGAAGAGGAGGCGCTTGTAGCCGAGGCCGCCGATCGTGACCGCGAGTTCCACCGCGGCGACGGCGAGCGCATAGGCACCGAACAGGGCGATGCCGAACAACCGCGCGGCGACGTAGAGAAAGGCGATGCGGGCGCCGAAACGGATGATGAAGCCGGCCGCGGTCGCCCGCGCGCCGCCCAGTATTACCCGCCCGGCCGATCCTTGCTCGCTCATTCGATTGCGCTTGTGTCCTGCTTCGGTTTGCGGTGACTAGCCGGGTGCCGAACCTGCCGCCATCCCCCTTCGCGGACGATCAGAGGCCGGTCGTGGCGGTGGTCCGCGCGCCCGTGTTCAACGCCTCGGAGACGTTCGTGCGGGCGCAGGCGGCGGGCATGGCGCGCTACCAGCCGCTGGTCGTCGGGCTGGAGGATAAGGGGCATGTGCCGGACGCGCTGGCCGGGCGGGTGATGCTGGCGGAGGGCGCATCGGCGCGGCTCATGGTCAGGCTCGGGCGCTGGGGCGCGCTCGGCGAGCGGGTGCGGGCGGCCGCGCCGGTGCTGGTTCATGCCCATTTCGGGCCGGATGGGGTGCTGGCGCTGCCGCTGGCGCGGGCGCTCGGCGTCCCGCTGGTGACGACGTTGCGCGGCTACGACGTGAGTCGGCGGGGGCTGCTCGGCTCGGGGCGGCTGTCATGGATGCGTTATGCGCTGGGGCGCGGGCGGCTGATGCGGGAGGGTGACTTGTTTCTGGCCGTCTCCCGCTCCTTGCGGGAACGCGCACTGGCGCAGGGCTTCCCGGCGGAACGTACGCACGTCCATTACAATGGCGTCGATCTGGCCCGGTTCGCGACGGCGCACGAGGATGACGGGGAAACCGTGCTGCACGTTGGCCGGCTGGTCGAGAAGAAGGGCACGGCCGGACTGTTGCGCGCCTTCGCCCGAGTGCCGGTGGGCCGGCTCGTCATCATCGGCGAGGGACCGCTGCGGCGGGAGCTGGAGCGGCTGGCCGGAAAGTTGGGGCTCGGCGAAAGGGCTCGCTTCCTTGGAGCCCAACCGCCGGAAACGGTGGCGGACTGGATGCGACGGGCGGCTTTGCTCGCGGCACCAAGCCTTGCCGCGCGCGACGGCGACGCTGAGGGGCTGCCCAATGTCGTGGTGGAGGCGGCGGCTTGCGGGCTGCCGGTCGTGGGATCGGATCATGAGGGGATTCCGGAGGCGGTCGCGGACGGGACGAGCGGGTTCATCGTGCCCGAGGGCGACGTGGACGCTCTCGCGGCCCGGCTCGCCGATCTGCTCGGCGATGCGGCACTCAGGCGGCGGATGGGCTCCGCCGGGCGGACGCTGGCCGAGGCGAAGTTCGACATGAGGCGGCAGATGCGGCTGCTGGAGGACCGCTACGACGCGTTGACCTCGACCAGCGCGATCGAGACGCGCTGAGGCCGGCGGTACCAGCGCCAGCGGCTCCAGCGGGCGCGGGCGCTGTTCGGGCGGGCGAAGGCGAGCAGGGTATAGAGCGCGGTTCGGCCGATCTCCCGCCAGAGGCTCGAATCCTCGGCGCTGATGCGCTCGGCATAGGTCGGGCCGGTCACCGTCTCCGCGAGCAACGTCCGGCTCCGGCCGAACGCCGCGGCCAGTTCGGCGGGCGTGGGTCGATAAAAGGTATCGATCGGATCGGCATGATAAGGCGCGCTGGACGGCACGGTGGCGAGGATCAGGCCGCCTGGGCCGGCAATCTCCTCGCAGGCTGCGATGACCGCCGCCCGGTCGCGCACATGCTCCAGCAGGTTGGCGGCGAGCACGGCCTTGAAGCCCATCGCCTTGAGCCGGTCGCGGACGGCCGGATCGAGAATGTCGCCGGCAATGTCGACCCCCTCCCCCGCCTTCAGATCGCAATGCGTCACCGCGATCCCCGCCGCGCGGAGCGGGGCGAACAGCCGCGCCTCGATATGCGGCTTGGCACCCTTCCGGAACGCGCCGGTCGAGGAGCCGAGGTTGAGCAACGGCGACACCTTGCCTTGCGCGAGGAGCATATCGCAGAGCCTGGCCGCCTCGGCTTCGAACATCGGCGCAGGAGCCACGCGTGGGCGGGCGGCGTCAAGCGTTGACTTTGGGCACGAATCCTCTAGATGCCCGCCTTCGCTCGCGAGCCCCGGCCCGCTGGCGTTCCGTCCGAGACAGTTGGTGAGGGCATTCCGGCCCTCTTAATTTCCAGCCTAGACGGGGAACAGTTTTGAACCGCCAGCGCGTGCGATGCGTGGACGGACCCGCTGGAAGTCTCCGGCCCTGACTCTCCCCTTCGGACTTTTGTAGCCGCGCGGCGGATGTTCCGTCGCGCTATGTGGAGAGCAATATGGATCGCGCTCAGAAGAAAGAGACGGTCGCAGCGCTGAAGCAGACGTTCAACGAGACCAATGTGGTCGTCGTCACCCGCAATCTCGGCCTCACGGTGGCGCAATCCACCGATTTGAGGAACCGGATGCGCGACGCCGGCGCCGCCTACAAGGTCACCAAGAACCGTCTCGCCCTCATCGCGCTCGAGGGGACGACCTACGCCCCCCTGAGCGAGCTGCTGACCGGCCCGACCGCGCTTGCCACCTCGTCCGATCCAGTCGCCGCCGCCAAGGCAGCGGTCGATTTCGCCAAGACCAACGATCGTCTCGAGATCGTCGGCGGGGCGATGGGCGAAACGGTGCTCGACGCGGCCGGCGTCAAGGCGCTCGCCGCCTTGCCGTCGCTCGACGAACTCCGCGCCAAGATCGTGGGCCTGATTCAGGCGCCCGCGACCAAGATCGCGCGGACGATCAGCGAGCCCGGCGCCCAGCTGGCCCGCGTCGTGGGGGCTTATGCCGCCAAGGACGCAGCCTAATTTTTCAAATGAACCGAACGATTTAACTGGAGACTTATCATGGCAGACATCAACGCACTGGTCGACAAGCTCAGCGAGCTGACCGTCCTCGAAGCCGCCGATCTGGCGAAGGCCCTCGAAGAGAAGTGGGGCGTTTCCGCCGCCGCCGCGGTCGCCGCCGGCCCCGCCGCCGCCGGCCCGGCCGCCCCGGCCGCCGAAGAGCAGACCGAGTTCGACGTCATCCTCACCGGCGACGGCGGCAAGAAGATCAACGTGATCAAGGAAGTCCGCGCGATCACCCAGCTCGGCCTCGGCGAGGCCAAGGCGCTGGTCGAGAGCGCGCCGAAGGCGATCAAGGAAGGCATCGGCAAGGCCGAGGCCGAAGCGATCAAGAAGCAGATCGAGGAGGCCGGCGGCACCGTCGAACTCAAGTAAGCTTCGAAAGTTTCGCGGATGTCTTGAAGCATTCGCGGGAAGGAAGGGCGGCTCCGCGAGGGGTCGCCCTTTTTCGTCGAACGGCCCGGCTAGCGCGAACAGCGCCGGAGATAGGCTGCAACCACCTGAACATCGGAAGGCCCCGGCGCGTCGCCGGCCAGCTCCGCGCCGGCGGCGGTAAAGCGCAGGCGGCCGCTTTGCCCGAAGGCCTGCATGACCCGGGCGCTCACCGGGATTTCCGCAGTGAAGCCGGCATCGCCGAAGGTCAGCGGATAGGACGCGCTCACCCGGCCCGATGCGGCGCGGACCCGGCGCGGCTCCGGGCCCTCGCCGGTATAGAGGCCGCCGAGATCGGCGCGGAGGATGCCGGGCCTAACGCAGCGCAGGCTGATCACGGCATTGGCGGCGGCGCCG
>DATINU010000107.1:0-4126 GCA_035473955.1 Allosphingosinicella sp. | reverse complement strand
CGTCTTCCCGCGGAAAATGATCTCGACCGCGCCCTTGGCGCCCATCACCGCGATCTCGGCCGTGGGCCAGGCATAGTTCAAATCGCCGCGCAAATGCTTCGAGGCCATCACGTCGTAGGCGCCGCCATAGGCCTTGCGGGTGATCACGGTGATCTTCGGCACGGTCGCCTCGGCATAAGCGAAGAGCAATTTGGCGCCGTTCTTGATGATCCCGTCATGCTCCTGCGCGACGCCGGGGAGGAAGCCGGGGACGTCCACGAAGGTGGCGATGGGAATATCGAAGGCGTCGCAGAAGCGCACGAAGCGGGCGGCCTTCTTGGACGATTTGATGTCGAGCACGCCGGCGAGCACCATCGGCTGGTTGGCGACCAGGCCCACGGTCCGCCCCTCGATCCGGCCGAAGCCGGTTATGATATTGGCGGCATGGGCCGGCTGGATCTCGAAGAAGTCGCCGTCGTCGAGCACTTTCGCGATCAGCTCGTGCATGTCGTAGGGCTTGTTGGCGCTGTCCGGGATCAACGTGTCGAGGCTCTCGTCCATCCGGTCCCAGGGATCGGCGCAGGGACGTTCGGGCAAATCGTGGCGGTTGGAGAGCGGCAGGAAATCGAAGAAGTCCCGGGTGGCGAGGAGCGCGTCGATATCGTTTTCGAAGGCGACGTCGGCGATGCCGGACTTGGTGGTGTGGGTGATCGCGCCGCCGAGCTCTTCCTGCGTCACCACCTCGTTGGTGACGGTCTTCACCACGTCGGGGCCGGTGACGAACATGTAGGAGCTGTCCTTCACCATGAAGATGAAATCGGTCATGGCGGGGCTGTAGACCGCGCCCCCCGCGCATGGGCCCATGATCAGGCTGAGCTGCGGGATTACGCCCGAGGCGAGGACGTTGCGCTGGAAGACCTCGGCATAGCCGGCGAGGCTGGCCACGCCCTCCTGGATGCGGGCGCCGCCGCTGTCGTTGAGGCCGATCACCGGCGCCCCGACCTTCATCGCCATGTCCATGATCTTGCAGATCTTCTGCGCGTGACGCTCGGAGAGCGAGCCGCCGAACACGGTGAAATCCTGCGCGAAGACGTAGACGAGCCGGCCGTTGATCGTGCCCGAGCCGGTGACGACGCCGTCGCCCGGCACGGTCTGCTCGGCCATGCCGAAATCGACGCAATTGTGCTCGACATACATGTCATATTCTTCGAACGAGCCGGGATCGAGCAGCACGCGCAGCCGCTCGCGCGCGGTCAGCCGGCCCTTGGCATGCTGCGCCTCAATCCGTTTCTCGCCGCCGCCGAGGCGCGCGGCCGAACGGCGCCGTTCGAGCTCTTCGATAGTCGTGCCCATCGGGCGGTCTTATTCTCCGGGGCAGGGAGAGGCAATCAGCGCCCGTCGAAGCTGGGCGGGCGTTTTTGCAGGAAGGCGGTGACGCCCTGCTTGAAATCCTCGGTGCGGCCGGCGTCGCGCTGGGCGATCCGCTCGGCGGTCAGCGCGTCGGCGAGGCCGAGGTGGGCCGAATCCCGGGCGAGGCGCCGGATCAGGGCATAGGCCGCGGTGGGACCCTGGGCGAGGCGGGTGGCGAGCGCCTTCGCCTCGGGCAGCAGCGCCTCATCCTCGACCACGCGGGCGATCATCCCCCAAGCGAGCGCCTGGCTTGCGGAGATGCGCTCGCCGAGCATCATCATCTCCAGCGCCCGCGCCCGGCCGGCGAGGCGCGGCAGCAGCCAGGTCGCGCCCGCATCGGGGATCAGGCCGATATTGACGAAGGCCTGGAGAAAATAGGCGGATTGACCGGCGATCACGAGATCGGCGGCGAGCGCCAGGCTGCAGCCCGCGCCGGCGCAGGGGCCGTTGACCGCCGCGACCACCGGCATGGGCAGATCGAAGACCGCCTGAATGAGCGGATTGAAATGCGCCTCCAGCGCCGCCCCGACATCGTCCGGAAAGCCGCCGCTGCTGCCGAGATCGGCCCCGCTGGAAAAGCCCCTGCCCGCGCCGGTGATCAACAGGCAGCGGGCGCCGCGCCCGGCAATCGCGCCGACCGCATCGCGCATCTCGTCCAGGGTCGCGAAATTGAGCGCGTTGAGATTGTCGGGCCGGTTCAGCGTGATCGTCGCCACGCCAGCGGCGTCGAGATCGAGGTGGATGGCCGAATAGTTCATATCTCTCTCCCTCCGCCCGGGCCCACCGTCAGCAGCGATATTGGCGGGTCCGGCCCCGATCGCCAATGCCCTCGAGGGTACGCTCGTCGATACGCACCATCGGGATCGTGGCGCTTTGCCCTTCGAAGGTGAGGGTCAGCCGGTTGTTCGCGATCGACCAGGTGCCGCGCTCTCCGACCGTGTTGACGAAGCGGCCATCGGCGGAAAAGACAGCGATCGAGGAGCAGTCGCTGTCGGTGCTCCAGCGGCCCGCAAACCATTCCGCGGTGATCGGCTCGGGGGCCGGCTTGCCCTCCGCGCCATTTTCGCCAGGCGCCAAGGGGGAAGCGGCAATCGCATTTTCCGGGTTGGCGGCATTGGCCTCGGCGACCGCATTGCCGGACGCCGCCGGCTGGCAGGCGCAGAGCCCGGCCAGACCGGCAATCGCGGCGAATGTCCCTGCTCTCCGCATCCTTCCCCCTTCCTGACGCATGTCAATCATTCTCGGCCGTCTCAGCCGGCGAATGGAGCCGAAGCCGGGCGACCCGGCGGGTGTCCGCGTCGATCACCTCGAGCCGCCAGCCGCTCGGATGCTCGAGCATCTCGCCCGTCTGCGGCACTCGGCCGGCAAGCACGAAGGCAAGGCCGCCGAGCGTATCGACATCCTCCTCGACCAGCCCCAGCCGCGCGTCGATCTCCTCGGCGACGTCGTCGAGCTCCGCACGGGCGTCTGCGTCCCAGCAGCCGTCGTCGAGCCGGGTGAGCAGGCCCTGCGGCTCGTCGTCATGCTCGTCCTCGATCTCGCCGACGATCTCTTCGACCACGTCCTCGATGGTCAGCATCCCCTCGGTGCCGCCGAATTCGTCGACGACGATGGCGAGGTGGACGCGGGCCGCGCGCATCCGCGCCAGCAGATCGAGCATGCCCATCGATTCGGGCACGTAGAGCGGGGTGCGCATCAGGGTGGTGATGTCGGCCGGCGGCGGGTTGCCGGAGCGCTGATGCAGGAAGACGTCCTTCAGGTGGATCATGCCGATCACCTTGTCGAGGCTCCCCTCGTAGACCGGCAGGCGGCTATGCTCGGCCTCGCGGAGCGCTTCGAGCAAATCCTCGAAGCCGATCGTCGAGGGCACGGCGATGATGTCGCCGCGCGGCACGGCGACGTCGCCGGCATTCTTGTCGCCGAAATGGAGGATGTTGAGGAGCATCTCGCGTTCCGCATGGGTCAGATCGCCGACCCGCGGCGCCTCGCTCTCGCTGCGCTCGATCGCTTCCTCGATCTCGTCGCGGAGCGTCGATTCCCCGTCGTCGCCGAAGAGCATCGCCCGCAGGCTGCCCCAGAATGTGCGCCCGGTGTCCGGGCCGCGACTGTCGTCTTCCATAGGTTTAGGGTTGCACCTCACTCATATAAGGGTCGCCGATGCCGATCGCGGCCAGCGCCGCGCGTTCCACCCGCTCCATCTCAACCGCATCCGCGTCGCTCGTTTCATGATCGTAACCTAGCAGATGGAGCGTGCCGTGCACCACCAGATGCGCGGCATGATGTTCGAACGGGATCCGCTTTTCCGCCGCCTCCGCCGCGCAGACGCCCCGGGCCAGCACGACATCGCCCAGCAATTGCGCGCTGGCGAGCTCGCTTTCTTCCGCCATCGGGAAAGAGAGGACGTTGGTCGCCTCGTCCTTGCCGCGCCAGGCCGCGTTGAGTGCGCGAACCTCAGCATTGTCGGTGAACTTCACAGAAATCTCGCTGTCGGCGCTGAGGCCGGCATGGCGGCTGTGCGCCACGGCGGCATGAACCGCGCGGCGGGCGAGCGTCTCCCAGTCGGTGCTACTATCCCAGTCTCCCGAGACGTCGGTTTCCACGCCGATCACGAGTCGGGCCCCTCATAGGCCTCGACGATCCGGCCGACGAGCGGGTGGTTCGGACCCATCAGGCCGTACTTGATCGACACCTGGCCCGACGTAAGGTTGATCAGGCGGCCGTGAACGAAATGCGGGCT
>DATINU010000106.1:0-11720 GCA_035473955.1 Allosphingosinicella sp. | reverse complement strand
CTGACCATGGTCTCGCGCGGCATCTCGACCGATTATCTGATCACCGGCGTCGCGCGCGACGTTCCGCACAACAGCCATGTCCGCTTCACCATCGTCGCCCGGATCGACATCCCGACCTTCTTCCGGGAGACGCCGGACTTCATGACCGCCTGGGGCTGGCAATCGGGCTGGTATTATTTCGCCCTGCGCCCCGGCGCCGATCCCGCGGCGATCGCGGCGGCGCTGCCGGCCTGGGAGCGCCGCAACATCGAGGACCAGGTCTTCGGGAACCAGCGCACCAACCAGGGCGACGAGCAGGATTGGCGGGTCGCCAACATTCGCGACGTCCATATGGGCGAGGCCCAGGAAGCGACGATGACGCCCGGCAACGACGCGACCACGATCACCATCTTCACGGTGATCGCCTTCCTCATCCTCGGCATGGCCTGCGTCAATTTCACCAACCTCGCCACCGCCCGCGCCAGCCAGCGCGCCCGCGAGGTGGCGCTGCGCAAGGTGCTGGGCGCCAACCGGCGGCAGTTGATCACCCAGTTCCTGACCGAATCGGTGCTGATCGCCGGCATCGCCATGCTGCTCGCGCTCGCTTTGGTCGAGCTCCTGCTGCCCTCGCTCGCCCGCTTCCTCGATGCGACCATGGAAATGCGCTATTTCGGCTGGGACGGGATGCTGCTGCCGATCCTGGTGCTGACCTTGCTGGTCGGCGCGGCGGGCGGCGTCTATCCGGCCTTCTATCTGTCGCGCTTCCAGCCCGCGCAGGTGCTGAAGGCGAACAAATCGACCGCCGAGGCGGAGGGCTCGGGCCTGCTGCGCAACGCGCTCGTGGTCGGCCAGTTCGCCGTTTCGATCGGCCTGATCATCTGCACGGCCGTGGTCTACGCCCAGGCGAGCTATGCCCGGAACATGGACGTGGGCTTCCGGCGCACGGGGCTGATCCAGGTCGAAAATCTCGGCCGCCGCCAGCTGCTCGAGCGCAGCGACGCGATCGCCGAGCAGATGAAGCGGGTGCCGGGGATCACTTCGGTGGGCCGCTCCGGCATCGGCGTCGGCACGGACAACAACAACAATACCGGCGTGCAGGTCCCCGGCCAGGCCGAGCCGGTCAATATCGGCACCTACGGCGTCGACGCCCCGTTCTTCGAAACGATGGGGATCGAGCTGGTCGCCGGCCGGCTGTTCGACGAGAACCGCCCGGCCGACCGCATGGGCCTTCCCTTCCCGCCGCAGGCCGAAGCGCAGCGCGCCCTGGTCGCGCGCGGCGCCAACATCGTGATCAACGAGCTGGCGGCGCGGCGGATGGGCTTCCGGAACCCGGCCGACGCGGTCGGCAAGACGGTCCAGGTCGCCTTCGTCGAGGAGGAATATGGCGTCGTCCCGAGCCGGATCATCGGGGTGGTTCGCGATTCGCGCTTCCGCACGATCCACCAGCCGATCGATCCGATCATGTTCAGCTACGATCCGACCAATACGGGCGTGTTGCTGCTACGCTACGACACCGCCGATCCGCGCGGCGCCATGCAGCGCGTCGAGCAGGCCTGGCGCCGGCTCGCCCCCGACGTGCCGTTCGACGGGGTGTTCAGCGAGGACAAGGTCGCCGAGCTCTACGAGAAGGAGGCGGCGCAGACGAGGGTGTTCGCGGGCTTCGCGATCCTCGCCGTGATCGTCGCTTGCCTGGGCGTGTTCGGCCTCGCCGCCTTCACCGCCGAGCGCCGGACCAAGGAGATCGGCATCCGCAAGGTGCTCGGCGCGCGCACCCGCGACATCATCCGGCTCCTCGCCTGGCAATTCTCCAAGCCGGTGGTGCTCGCCATGCCGATCGCCTGGCTGGCGGCCTGGCTGGTGATGGACAATTGGCTGAAGAATTTCGACACGCGGGTGGACATGGGCGTGCTGCCGTTCGTCGGCGCCGGCCTGCTTGCCTTGCTGATCGCGCTCGGCACGGTCGCCGGCCACGCCTTCCGCGTCGCCCGCGCCAATCCGATCCTCGCGCTCCGCTACGAATGAGCCGGGCGCCGTTCATCGAAGCCGGGCGCGCTTCCGCAGAATATCGCGGGGCGCTGCCGCGGCCTCCTGTCAGGATGTAAGCGTATGACGACGACGTTGATCCTTGCCGCCACCGCGCTGGCGATCACCGCGATGCTCTGCTTGGCGGCGACCCGGGCCTGGCGGGGCTGGCTCGAGCTGAAGCGGCTCGAGCTGGCGGCGCGCGAAATCCACCTGGCGGAGCCGCCCGCCGACGCCGGGCAGGATGTCGGCCTCCGCATCGAGCTCGCCGCCGTGCGCGAACGGCTCAAGAAGCTCGAAGAGATCGCCAGCGGCGTCGAGCTCTAGACCTGCGCGGCCGCCGCGCTTAGGCGCGGATCGACATGGCGAAGAACAAGGAACCCGCGCTCGGCTCTCGCCTCGTCATCGGGGCGATCGCCGGCTTCGTCGCGACCATGGCGATGACCGCGGCGATGCGGCGGCTGCACAAGCAGCTGCCGGAAAAGGAGCGCTATCCGCTGACCCCGCGGGAAATCACCGATGCTGTGCTCGATCCTCCCTCCCCGATCTCCCCCGACATCACCTTGGTCGCCCATTTCGCTTATGGCGCCGGCTGCGGCGCGCTGATCGCGGCCGCCGATCCCAGGATCGGGAGGGTAAGCGGCGCATTCGCCGGCGGCGCGGTCTGGCTCACCTCCTATATGGGCTGGATCCCGGCACTCGACGTGCTGAAGTCCGCAACCGGGCATCCGATGCGCCGCAACGCGGTGATGCTCGCCGCGCATTTGGCCTGGGGCTGGTCGACCGCAGAAGGCATTCGCGAGCTGACTGAAGCGCGCGCGACGATCTTCGCCGATGGGCCCCACAAGGACGTGCCGGACGCTGCCTAGTAGCGAACCGGCACGAGCCAGGTTACGGTCGAAACGAACCGTATCGCCACCGGTTCGCCGGCCGCGTCGATGGCCGGACGGAAACGCGCGCGCGCCATGATGACCCGACAGGTAGTGGCGTCGATTTCGGGACTGCCGCTGGTCGCAAGCGCGGCGCAGCTGGTGGCGCGGCCTTCCGGGCTGACGTCGATCCGAACGATCACGCGGCCCTGGGTCGCTGTCCGAAGCGCTTCCCCTGGATAGTCGCTGGACCGCAGGCCGAAATGGTTCGTGCTCGCCGGGCGCTGCCGCAATGCTCCCAGGGTGGCCTCGTCCAGGCCCCATTGGCGCGAGATTTCGGCGGTGCAGCGGCGATGCGCGGCAACGGCCTGGCGGGGATTGCCCAACCGGAAACGCGCCCGGATCTCGGTGCCCGCCCTCAGTTGAAGTTCGCTGGCGCCGGCCAGCGTTTCCCGGAACTCATAGGGCAGGCCGTAGATTGCAAGGACGTCCCGGGCGCCCCGTCGCTCGCGCCGGCCATTGACGTCGAACGTCCGGCCCTCCGGGCCGAGCGCGACCGACGAAATCCTCCTCGGCAATGGCGCGGAGCCTTCCGCCATCAGGATGATCTGGGCGGAATCGCCGCCGGGAACGGAAAGGATCGCGATCGAATAGGGGCTGCCTTCGCCGGTCAGCGGAACCATGCTGCAATAATATTGCCCCCAATCGACCTGCCACGGGGGCGGGGCAATCGGCTGCAGGGCGTGGGCGGCGGCGGCGGCCAGCGGCAGCAACGAAGCCGCGAGGATGGCTCCGGATGGAACCATGGACCGCACGCGCCGCGCCTAATCGACGTGCGGGCTGATCGCGGGCGGGTCGCTCGCCGGGAAGCTCTCGTCGGAGGCCTGATCGGTCTTTTCCCACTCTGCGGGCGGATCGCGCATCGCCTCCGGCCCCGCCGAGCGCGCGGCGGCGCCCGATTGGCCCGCATGGCCAGGCTCGGTCTTGCCCCGGGCGTTGGCGGGCGCCGGCACCTGGTCGCCGGGGCCGCGCCGCCGGCGCCAGAAGAGCGCCGCGCCGGCGCCGGCAATGGCGGCGCCGAGCCCGGCGATGATCGTTCCCTTGCGGCTCCAGGCCATGCTCAAATCTCCTCGTGGGCCAGCGTCGCGGCCTCGGCGGGAGGCAGGCCCTCGCTCTTCGCCTTGGCCAGCAGCTCGTCCTTGCGCGCCTGAAGCTGCGCGCCGAGGGCTTCGAGGTCAATCTCCGCGGCGCGGGTTTGCTGGAAGAGGTTGTCGCGCTCCTTCTCCTCCTCCTTCACATGATGCTCGATCAGCTCGGAAAGGACCTTCACCTTGGCGTCGTAGAAGCTTTCGTCGGGCGCGGCCGCCTCGAGCTCGTTGATCAGCAATTTGGCGCTGTCATGCTCGACATAGGCCTCGTCGAGATCGGCTTCGACGACCTTGCCGCGGATCGCGGGATAATAGATTTCCTCCTCGATCTGGGCATGGACCTTGAGCTCGGTGCAGATCTGCCTGACCAGCTGCTCCTTCACCGACGCGCCCTTCGCCGCCTCGAATTTCTCGAACAGGGCCTCGACCTTGCGATGGTCGTTGGCGAGCAATTGCAGTCCGTCCTGGGGAAGATTGGTATCGGCCATTATTAGTCTCCTTGATTGCCGTGCCGAAACATCCGGCGTGCCGTCCGGGTTCCGGACTCAGGCGCCGGTCTGGCCGTGCGGGGCGGCCACGGGCTTGGATTCGGGCGATTCCCGCTGCCTGAGGAAGATGGTCAGCACGACCAGCACCGCGGTCGACAGGAATTCGCTCTGCCAGTTCTGGAAGGATTCGAACCACAATTGCGGATCGAAGAGATAGGCCGCGATCGACAGCGCGGGCTCGCCGTGCGCGCGGGCTTCCGCCGCCGCCGCCAGCGCGCTGTACCGCCAATGCATCAGGAACGAGGCGATGAACAAGGCGAGCAGAGCGAGCCCGAGCGAGTTCGCATAAAGCGTGCGCATGAAGGCGCCGGCGCGGAGGATCTTCGGCGCGCCGGCCTTCTTGCCGCGCCTGGCGAGATCGTCGTCCCGTGGCGGATCGTCCGGATCCCTGGATTCCGCCGAGCCCTTCTGGAAGAGGAAGCAGGTCAGCAGCACATAGGCCGACATCTGCAGGAACTCGCTCTCCCAATTCTCGAACACGGTGGCGATGAACTGCGCGTCCGTCGTATATTGGGCGAGGGTCAAAGCGGCCTCGCCATGCCGGGCCAGCTCCGCATTCTCGAAGCGCCAGCCGGTAAGCCATTGTCCAGCGAGACTGCCGGCGAAGAGCAAAAGGAGGACGACGGTGAGACCGTTGTTCCGGAAAAAAGACGCCATCGACGTTCCTCTCGAATGCATTGCCCCGCCGGAACCATTGCGCGAAAGCGGCGGTTCCGTGCCGGTGTGCAACGAAGGGCGAGGCCGGACGTCATCCCTTCGCTTGCGCGCGCAGGCGCTCTATAAGCGCGGCGCCGGGTCGATGACGGAGATGCTCTGAACATGGCGAAGAAGAAGCCGGTCACGCTGGCGCCGAGCTTCGGCTCGATCCACCGCCACGGCTTCGTGCGGACGGCGGCGGCGAGCCCGGTCGCCTCGACCGGGGACGTCGCCTTCAACGTCGAGCAGACGCTGGCGCTGGCGAAGCAGGCGGCCGGGCGCGGCGTCGATCTCGCTATTTTTCCCGAACTCAATCTTTCGTCCTACGCGGTCGACGACCTCTTCATGCAGGACGCCTTTCTCGATTCGGTCGAGGCGGGGATCGCCCGGCTGGCGAAGGAGAGCGAGGCGCTGGCGACGGTGCTGGTCGTCGGCGCGCCGCTCCGGCGCAACGGGCGGCTCTACAATTGCGCGCTCGTCCTCGCGCGCGGGGTGATCCTCGGCATCGTGCCCAAGACCTATCTCCCGAACTACCGCGAATATTATGAGAAGCGCTGGTTCGCCTCGGGCGCCGGGCTGGCCGGGCTGAAGCATGTCGTGGCGGGGCAGAACGCGCCCTTCGGCCCCGATCTGATCTTCGCCGCCGACGATCTCGCCGACTTCATCTTCCACGTCGAGATTTGCGAGGATTATTGGGCGCCGCTGCCGCCCTCGACGCACGGCGCGCTGGCGGGCGCCCTGATCCTCACCAATCTCTCCGCTTCCAACATCACGATCGGCAAGGCGGACGAGCGCAAATTGCTCTGCGCGAGCCATTCGAACCGCTGCCTGGCGGGCTATGTCTTCTCCGCCGCCGGGCCGGGCGAGAGCACCACCGATCTCGCCTGGGACGGGCAGGGCTCGATCTACGAGGCGGGCGAGCTGCTCGCCGAGACCGGCCGCTTCGAATGGGAAGCGGAGCTGGCCGTCGCCGATATCGACGTGCAGCGCCTTCGCCTCGAACGGATGCGCAACGGCACCTTCAACGATTGCGCGCGCGTCGCCGGCGATCCCGAGCTCCGCTTCCGCACCGCCCGCTTCGAGCATCGGCCGGCCTTCGCCGAGATCGGCCTGGAACGGGCGCTGCGCCGCTTCCCCTACGTCCCCAACCGGTCCGAGCAGCTCGATCAGGATTGCTACGAGGCGTTCAACATCCAGGTGCAGGGCCTCGTCCGCCGCTTCACGGCGACCGGCGGCGGGCATCTCGTGATCGGCGTTTCGGGCGGGCTCGATTCCACCCATGCCCTGATCGTCGCGGCCAAGGCCTGCGATCTTCTGGGGCTGCCGCGCTCGACTATCCTCGGCTTCACCATGCCCGGCTTCGCCACCGGCGCCGAGACCAAGGGCAATGCCTGGTCGCTGATGAACGCGCTCGGCGTGGCCGGCGAGGAGATCGATATCAAGCCGGCGGCCGAGCGGATGCTCGCCGACATGGGCCATCCCTTCGCCTCGGGCGAGAAGGTTTACGACGTCACCTTCGAGAATGTGCAGGCCGGGCTGCGCACCGATTACCTGTTCCGCCTGGCCAACCAGCGCGGCGGCTTCGTGGTCGGGACGGGCGACCTCAGCGAGATCGCGCTCGGCTGGTCGACCTACGGGGTCGGCGACCAGATGAGCCATTACGGGGTCAATGCCGGCGTGCCGAAGACGTTGATCCAATATCTGATCCGCTGGGCGATCGCCTCGGGGCAGTTCGACGCGGCGACCGACAAGGTGCTGCAGGCGATCCTCGAAACCAAGATCTCGCCGGAGCTGGTCCCGGCCGACGAAACGGGCACCATGCAATCGACCGAGGACCGGATCGGCCCTTACGAGCTGCACGATTTCTTCCTGTTCCACATCCTGCGCCACGGCCAGCCGCCGTCCAAGGTCGCCTTTCTCGCCCACCGGGCCTGGCAGGATGCGAAGGCGGGTCTCTGGCCGTTCGACTATCCCGAAGCCCTGAAGCGCGAATACGATCTCCCCACCATCCGCAAATGGCTCGAAGTCTTCATCTTCCGCTTCTTCCAGCTCAGCCAATACAAGCGCAGCTGCATCCCCAATTCGCCCAAGGTCTCGGCCGGCGGCGCGCTCAGCCCCCGCGGCGACTGGCGCGCGCCGAGCGACGGCAATGCCGACGCCTGGCTGGCGGAATTGAAGGCGGCGTTCGAAGGCTGAGCACGACCGGGCGCAAAAAGGGCCGCGACCGGTGACGATCGCGGCCCTGAAGAAAGATTAGGCTCAGGCGCCCTTTTCGGGATAGCCGCCCTGATCGCCGCCGCCTTTGTCGGGGTAGCCGCCATCGCCGCCGCCGCCTTTGTCCCAGCCGCCGCCGTCTTTGCCGCCGCCCTGGTCATCGCCGCCACCCTTGTCGGGATAGCCCTGGTCGTCGCCGCCGCCCTTGCCGCCGCCGTCGCTGCCGTCGCCATATTGCTCCACATAAGCGGCCTTGTCGCCATAGCCCTGCTGGTCGCCCGCGACCTTTTCGCCGTCCTGGCCTTCACCCTGGTCTTGCTGCGTGCCGCCGTCGTTCTGGCCCTGATTCTGTTCGTCCATCATCTGTCTCCTTCGAATGAAGTCGCCGCGCGCGGTCAGCTGCGGTTGAACATGCCGAGCACATCGTTGATCGGGTTGCCGTCGCCGTCCTTGTCGATCGCGCTCGAGAGGTTGCCGAGCATCGATCCCTGGCCGCCCTCGCCGCCGCCGAGCCCGGACAGCAAATTGCCGAGCGCGCCGCCCGACGCACCTTGCGCGCGCGCCTGCTCGAGCAGCGCCGGCACCATCTCGGCGAGCTTCGATTGCGAAATGCCGGTGTCGGCCGCGACCGCCGCGGTAGCCTCCGCATTGTTGACCTGCGGATCGGCGATCTGCGGCAGCAGCGCGCGCGCCGCGGTCGTGATCTGTTCCTGCGAAAGCCCCACCCGCCCGGCGACCGCGCCGAGATCGAGCCCCTGGGCCTGCTGCATCAGTTGATCGAACATGCTCATCGACTCGCTCCGTCTGTAATCCTCGTGCCCTTTGTATCGCACCGGAACCCAGCCGGAGCCAGCGCCTATTCGACCACGATCCGTCCGGTCATCCCGAAGCTGGTGTGCAGCGTGTGCGTACAACGCAGGCGGTAGCTGCCGCGCGCGGGGGTGAGGCGGATGTCGACGCTTTGATGGCCGGCGACCTCGATGCGGCCCCGCTGGACCGGCCCGTGCACCTCCCGCGCCGCGGCGAAGAATTCGGGCGCCGTGAAATTGTGGCCGCCGCCGGCCGTGTTGACGAGGCGCAGCACGACCGGTTGGCCGGCGCTCAGATGGATGGCGGACGGGGTGAAATCGAAATTGGAAAGCCGGATCTCGACGCTGCGCGGCGCTTCCTGCGCGGCGGCGGCTGGGGTGGCGAGGAGGAGGGCAAGCATGATGGCGCGCATGAGACGACTCCCGGCAAGCCCCCCTGCCGGCCGATCATAGCACGAACTAAGCGAGATTTAAGCGGCGCTTTTGCGGATCGCTTGTTCGATCAGCTTCGGATCGGCGACAGGGGCGACGATGGCGAGGCCGTCCGCGTCGCGGCGGGCGACGAGCAGGACGAACTCGCCTACGCCCTCGACCGCGAGGTCGAGCTTGGCGAGCGGCCGGGCCGAGCGGAGTTCCGCGCGGACCTCGGCCCAGCGATCGGGCTTTGCCGCCGGACGGCGATGCGCGCGCTCGGCGGCGACGATGGCCTTGAGGCCGCCATCCTCCGCTTCGATCCGCCGCGCCAGCGTGCCTTCGGAGACGCCCTCGCGCTTCGCCCAGGCGAGGGCCGCGGCGAATTCGGTGAGGCGGGTCTTGTCATATTGCGCGCCGAAGACGAGCTTGACGATCGGGGTCATCGGGGCCCGCGCCTGGGCCTTCAGGCCTTCTTCGGCCAGCAGGTCGGCATAGTCCCCGGGGGCGTCGTCGGCCGCGAGGGCGAAATCATAGGCATGGCCGAGGGCCTGATAGAGCGCGGCGCGGCTGCGGTCGCTGCTGTCGCGGGCTTCGAGCGCGACGTCGCGCGCGGCGCTGAGCCGGTCGGCGAGCGCCGGGCTCTCCGGCCACAGGCTGAAATTCTGGTCTTCCAGCGACGCGCTCGACAGCGCGGGGGCCGCGGCTCCGACGAAATCGGCATTGGGGCCGTCCGCCCAGACCGGGCTGTCGGCACCGTAGGGGACGCTGGCCGCGGGCGCGGGAGCGATGGCGCCGGCCTCGGCCGCGATCGCCACTTCGGTCTCGCTGTCGGCGAGCTCCTTCCAGTTGATCACGCCGTAGATGAAGTCGATCGATTCCCCGTCCGAGGAAAGGGGCATGAGGATGCCGCGATAGAGCGTGTTGTGCCCGCGCTGGCCGACGAATTCGGCCTCGAAGCCGATCGGCGCGCAATTGGCGATGATCTGGAGATAATGGTCGGTGAGGCGCGAGAGCAAAGAGCGGCTCGGCACTTCGGAAATGTGGCGGATCGCCGCGTCCAGCCCGCATTCGATGCGCAACGCGCGGCCGAGAAAGGCGATCTCCGGATCCGCCTGATCGCGCGAGAAATCGAGCAAGACGCTATGCGGCCCGAAATCCTCGATGGTGGAGGGATCGACGTCCTGGATGGAGGGGTAAGCGCGCCCGCCGAGCAGGGAGACCCAGTAATTGTAGGCGCGGACGTGCATGCGCCGTTCGTCGACGCCGATTTCGGGCGGCCGCTCCATGGCGGGCTCGTCCTCGGCGGTGGCCGGGAGCGCCGCGTCGTCGTCAAATCCCCGCAAACTATCCATTTATGGCGCCTCGCCCGCCCCTTTGATTGGATAAGCAGAGTGCACCGGACGTGGTTGAGATATGGTTAAGCCTGTTCGCGGCTGAGCGCGGGGCGAGGGACAGCGCGAAAGTGGTGCCGCTTAGGTGACTCGAACACCTGACCCCATCATTACGAATGATGTGCTCTACCAGCTGAGCTAAAGCGGCATCCCGCGAAGGAGCGGGGCTCCTATCAGCGGGGCCCGATGATGACAAGCGCGCGCGGTCAGGCGATGCTGCGCGGCCCCGGGCGGTCCTGCGGGCCGAAATGGCGCTTGGGCACCGGCTTGCGGCTCATCGCGACCACCAGCTCGATCGTGGCCGGATGGACCGGGGTGGTGAACTGGAAGCCGATCTTGCCTTCCTCGGCCCAGACCACCTTGCTGTTCTGCGGCTCAAGGCCCGGCAGCTTCAGCCAGACGATCGCGCCGGGCTCGAGCGCCAGCTCGGTCTCGGCCATGAAGCCGTCGGTCGAAAGGTCGCGGACCTCGGCGTCGACGATCTGCGCCCCCGGCTCGCGCAGGCGCGCGGCGAGATTGACGATGCGGCGTTCGGTGCTGCGGCCGTCGATGACGGGAAGGATCGCCAGCTGTGCGTGGGCCACGAACAAACTCCTCTTTGATTCCGCCGTCTTAAGCCCGCAATGGCTAAGCAAGCATTAAGCGAAGCTTTGCGGGCCTTACCGGGATCATGCGGGGAAGCGAGGCGTTGACGCCCGGCCCGGGACATGGGAGCGGAGGATTTGTGAGGCTCAAAATCTGGATCGCGGCGGCCCTGGCCGCCCTTGCGGGATGCCACGTGCAGCAGGACGGCAGCCCGGAAGCGGCCGCCGAATTGCGCGCCGCGGCCACCGGCCAGCAAGTCCGGCGCTTTTACGAATCAAGGGGATGGGCGCTCGCCTGGACCGGGGAGGGCCGCGCCGAGGCGCTCGACAATGCGATCTCCGAAGCGGAGCGGCACGGGCTCGATCCGGAGCCGTTCCGGCCGCGAATCGCCAACGGCGCCTCGCCGGCGGCGCGCGACGCGGCGCTGACCAAGGCGGCGCTCGGCTATGCCGAGGCGCTGGCGCGCGGCCGCACCGATCCGGTCAGGCTGCGTACCCCTTATGAGATTCCGCGCCCCAATCCCGATCTCGCCGCCGGCCTCGCCCATGCCCTCGACGTCGGCAATTTGCAGGACTGGCTCGAGCGGCTGGCGCCGCAGACCGAGGAATATCGGGCCCTCTCCGACGCCTATCTCGAAGCGCGGCGGCGGATCGCCGCGGCGAACGGGCGCCCGGACCAGCGGCTTCTCGCCGACGCGACCACGCTCGCGGTCAATCTCGAGCGCCGCCGCTGGCTCGACCGCGAGCCGGACGAGACGCGGATCGACGTCGATACCGGCGCGGCGATGCTCTTCTACATCCGCGGCAACCGGATCGCCGACAGCCGCCGGGTGGTCGTCGGCCAGCCGGGCAAGGAAACGCCGGGCTTGGCCTCGCCGATGGTTCGCCTCGTCGCCAACCCGACCTGGACCGTGCCGGTCTCGATTCAGCGGGCCGAGATCGAGCCGCGCGGCCGGGGCTATATGGCGCGCAACCGCATGGAATATCGCGGCCGCGCGATCGTCCAGTCCCCGGGGCCGCACAATTCGCTCGGCCTCGTCAAGTTC
>DATINU010000105.1:0-2791 GCA_035473955.1 Allosphingosinicella sp. | reverse complement strand
CAAAAGCCCGAATGAGGGCTTGAGGAAAGAACGTGGCGGCCGAGCAAGCGACCATCGATCCGATGCACCAGTTCCAGATCGATTCCCTGACCGGGAGTCCGCTGGACGGCAGCCCGCTGGCCTTCACCAACAGCGCGCTCTGGATGCTGATCGTGCTCGGCACGATCTACGTCTTCATGCTCGGCGGGATGAAGCGCCAGCTCGTTCCCGGCCGCTGGCAGGTCGCGGTCGAAGGCGTCACCGGCTTCGTCACCTCGATGCTCTCGACCAATGTCGGGCCGGAGGGGAGGAAATACGTCCCCTGGGTGTTCACCATCTTCATGTTCATCCTCGTCGCGAACCTGATGGGGATGATGCCGTTCGGGGTGATCCCCGGCGTCCATGCCTTCACCGTCACCAGCCAGTTCACCGTGACCGGCGTGATGGCGATGATCAGCTTCGGCATCGTGCTCGCGGTCGGCTTCTGGAAGCACGGCCTGCACTTCTTCTCGCTGTTCGTGCCCGCGAACACGCCGTTCGTGCTCAAGCTGCTGATCGTGCCGATCGAGGTCGTCTCGTTCGCGGTCCGGCCGTTCAGCCTCGCGCTGCGGCTCTTCGTCGCGATGATCGCGGGCCATATCCTGGTGAAGGTGTTCGGCTCGTTCGTCGTCGGCGGGCTGAACGCCGAAGGCGTCATGGGGCCGATGATCAGCCTGCTCTCCTTCGTCTTCATCATCGGCGTGAGCGCGCTCGAGCTGCTCGTCTGCGCGATCCAGGCCTATGTCTTCGCCCTTCTGACCTCGCTCTACATCAACGACGCGGTCAATCTTCACTAGTCGATTCAACGGTTTCAATAAGGAGCTTATCATGGACTTCCAATCTGCCCAGGTCATCGGCGCCGGCCTCGCCGCCATCGGCGTCGGCGCCGCCGCCATCGGCGTCGGCCACGTCTTCGGCTCGTTCCTCGAGAGCGCGATCCGCAACCCCGCGGCCGCCGACGGTCAGCAGGGCCGCCTGTTCATCGGCTTCGCGGCCGCCGAATTGCTCGGCCTGATCGCGTTCGCCGTGGCGATGATCATCCTCTACGCGCGCTAAGGAACAGGCGCCGGCCGGGAGCGCCCGGCCGGTCCTCTTCTGAGGGACACCGATGCCTCAACTCAATCAGCTGGCCGACGCCGCTTACTCGCAGTTCTTCTGGCTGCTGCTGGTGCTCGGCCTGATCTATTTCGGCATCGGCAAGGCGATGCTGCCGAAGATCCAGTCGACCGTCGATGCGCGCGACCAGCGCATCGCCGACGATCTCGCCGCGGCCCAGGCCGCGCGCGAATCGGCCGACGCGATCGAGGCCGCCTATCGCGCCCGGATCGACGAGAGCCGGGCCGAGGCGCTGAAGGTCGCCGCCGCCGCCAAGGCGTCGAGCGCGCTGGCGACCGAGGAGCGGATGAAGGCGATCGACGCCGAGGTGGGCGCGAAGGTCGATGCGGCCGAGACCCGGATCCGCGCCGCGGCCGACGCCGCGCTCGGCGAGATCGAGGGTGTCGCCGCCGAGGCGGCGCAGGACATGGTGACCCGGCTCGCCGGCATCAGCGTCACCAAGGCCGAAGCGGCCAAGGCAGTGAAGGCGGCAATGGCCCATGGCTAATCACGCAGCCACCGAAAGCCATGCGCCCGCCGCCACGGCTGAAACCCACGCCGCGACCGAGGCGCCGGGCGGGGCCGCTCATCACGAAGAGCCCAGCGCCTGGGGCTTCGACGCCACCGGCTGGGTCTCGCTGGCCATGGTGGCGGTGTTCGCGATCCTGATCTGGAAGCGCGTCCCCGCTTTGATCGGCGCGGCGCTCGACAAGAAGATCGCCGGGATCCGCGAGCAGCTCGACGAGGCCGCGCAGCTGCGCGCTGAGGCCGAGGCGCTGAAGGGCGAATATGAGGCCAAATCGGCCGCCGCGGGCGAGGAAGCCGCGACCATGATCGAGCGCGCCCGCGCCGAAGCCGACGGCATCGTCGCCAAGGCGGAGGCGGACGCCACCGCTCTGGTCGAGCGCCGCACCCGCATGGCAGAGGACAAGATCGCCGCCGCCGAGCGCGCCGCGCTCGACGAGGTGCGCGCCAAGGCTGCCTCGGCCGCCACCGCCGCCGCCGAAAGCCTGATCCGCGACAAGGTCGACGCCAAGGCCGACAAGGCCATGGTGGACGCGACCATCGCCGACTTGGGCAAGGGCCGCTAACCCGTTTCCGTCACCCCGGCAAAGGCCGGGCCTCAGGACGAGAGGTCATGGCGGTCTCCAGGAGATCCCGGCCTTCGCCGGGACGACGGCTAGCTCTTCGGCGCCCGCTTCGCCCACGCCCATTCCAGCGTCCGCTCCAGCCATTCGTCCGAGACCGCGGCAAGGCTCACCACGGTCGAGCCGCCGCGCCCCCAGGCGCCCGCCGCCGGGCCGAACGCCTCGGGTACCGCTTCCATCGCCAATTCCTGCTGCTCGGGCAGCAGCATCACCGCGCCGGTGCCTTTCTCCGGCGCGTGCAAAGTCGCGAAGATCTTGCCGCCGACCCGGAAATCCGGATGGCCCATATGCGCGCGCTCCTCGGCGCCGGGGAAGGAGAGGGCGATCCGCCGGAATTCGTCCATGCTGGCCATGGGCGTAAAATAGCCCGGCGCCGCCGCCGTCGCCAGCCGTCATGCTGAACTTGTTTCAGCATCCATTCCGGAGACCAAGCTGCGGATGGAGAAATGGACCCTGAAACAAGTTCAGGGTGACGGGTAGCGCGGGTCGGCCTGCCGCCCTAAATCGCTCCGGTGACCAGCAAGCCCGAC
>DATINU010000104.1:0-16695 GCA_035473955.1 Allosphingosinicella sp. | reverse complement strand
CGACCACGTTCCAACACAACGCGGCCGCCAACGCGCTGGTCGGCACGATCTTCGGCGCCGATCCCGACGCCGGCACGACCTACAGCTATCAGATCGTCAGCGTCGCCAACGTCAACGGCGGGACCGGGACGATCAGCGACTACCAGATCACCCAAAACGGCGGCGCCACCGCGACCGTCAGAACGACGCATACGATGGGCGCCGGCACCTACCGCAACCGGGACGTTATCACCGTCCGGGTCACCGATCAGGGCGGCCTGTGGTTTGATACCACCTTCACCGTCGGCTATAATTACGCCATTCAGTATCAGCCGATCGTGTTCGATCTCGATGGCGACGGGGTCGAGCTCGTCTCAAGCCTCACCAGCAACGTCTACGTCGACATGAACGGCGACGGCATCAAGGACCGGACCGGCTGGGTCGGCGCTGACGACGCTTTTCTCGCGCTCGACCGCAACGGCGACGGCAGCGTCGACGTCAGCGAGATCAGCTTCATCGGCGATCTGCCCGGCGCGGTTTCCGACCTCCAGGGCCTTGCCGCGCACGACAGCGATCATGACGGGACGATCGACGCCGACGATGCCGCATATGCGAGCTTCATGATCTGGCAGGACAGCAATCAGGACGGCATCAGCCAGGCCAGCGAGCTGCGCAGCCTGGCCGAGGCCGGGATCGCCTATGTCAGCCTGACGCTGAACCTGACCGGAGAGGATCCGCTCACCGCCGCCGACAACGTCATCTATTCGACCAGCGAATATGTTCTCCAGAACGGGACGAGCCGGTTGCTCGGCGACGTCATGCTGAGCTTCGAGCCGGGCGAGGCGCAGCTGGCGCCGCCGGTCATCCTCGACCTCGACGGCGACGGGGTGACGATGACCGACCTCACCGTCTCCTCGGTCCTGTTCGACATGGACGGCGACGGCATCGCCGACCGGACCGGTTGGGTCGGCGCCGCCGACGGCCTGCTCGCTCTCGATCGCAACCAGGACGGGATCATCAACGATATCGGCGAAATTTCGTTCGTCGGCGATCTCGACGGCGCGAGAACCGACCTGGAGGGGCTGAAGGCATTCGACAGCAATCGCGACGGTAAGCTGTCGCCCGCCGACGCCAGATATGCCGATTTCCGGGTCTGGATCGACGCCGACCAGGACGGCGTCAGCGACGCCGGCGAGCTCAAGCGGCTACCCGAAGTCGGTGTGCTTTCGATCGATCTTAAAGGCGTACCGACCGGTAATCCGACGCTCAGCGGCGGCAACGTGATCTACAATCTGTCGAGCTTCACGCGGGGTGACAACAGCACCGGCATCGTCGGCGACGTCGGCCTCGCCTTCGTCGGCTCGAAGAGCGGCGCCCTCGAGAATAGCGGCGAAAACCAGGCGGCGCCTCAGCAATATCGGTTCGACCGGCGCGCCAAGCGCTATGCGATCGAGACTTCGGGCGGCCAGATTTTCGTGCAGGCACGCGCCGTTGAAGGCGTGATGGACCCGCTCGTCGGCGGCGTCGAAAGCGCGGCGACCCTGATGTTCCGCGACGGCATGATGGGCTTGGGCGCGGCTATCGTGCTCGATCTCGACGGCGACGGTATCGAGCTGACCAAGCGTAAGAAAGCCAAGGCCCGGTTCGACATGAACGCCGACGGGGTGGCGGACGACACTGGCTGGGTCGGCAAGAGCGACGGCATTCTCGTCCTCGACCGCAACGGTAACGGCGTCGTCGACGGGACCGGTGAAATGTCGTTTGCCGGCGATCTGCCCGGCGCGAAATCGGCGCTCGAAGGGTTGAGCGCCTTCGACAGCAATCGCGACGGCGCGTTCGACGCCGATGACGACAAGTTCGGCGATTTCCGCGTCTGGCGCGACCTCAACGGCAACGGCCTGACCGACGGCGGCGAGCTACTGACGCTGGCGGATGCCGGCATCGCCTCGATCGGGCTCGGTGCCCGTGCCAATAACCGGGCCTGGAAGCGCGACCAGAACATCGTCGTCAGCACCGGAACTTTCACGCGCACAGACGGCGGCACCGGCTCGATCGGCAACGTCGCCTTCGCCTACAAGCCATCGGCCGCGGCCGGGCCGTCGGTCGACGCGCAGGCGAGCGGCCTGCTGGAGAGCATCCGCACGCTGCGCGCCGGTCTCGACGGCTGGACGCCGGCACGATGGACCCAGCTGAGCGAGAGGGCGTTCGGCGACGGTTCCGGCCCGCCGCAGGCGGAGCCGCCGATCGACGGCGTGGCGACAGAAGCCCCGGCGGTGGCGACCGATCCTGCGGCGGTGGAGCTTGATGCGCTCTGCACCCTGCCGCTGCCGGTCGAAGCGGTGCCGGCCAACGATCGCGACGGGACGGGGGGCTTTGCCAATTCCGGGCAACTGGCCTATCTGGTTCAGGAGATGGCGAGTTTCGGCGCCCGGTCCGGCGAATCGCAACTGCGGGATCGCTTCCGTGCTGAACCCCATTACGACTATTTCGCGGCTTGACGCGCGGGAGTAAGACATTGACGATGGAGACCCAAGCTCCGGAGCGCGTGGCCGCGCCGACGGTCAGCCACGTGCTGGGCGAGATGACCTGGCTGCTCACGCAGTCGCCGCTGCATCGCGTTTTGCTCGTCGGCGACCTGGAATGGCTGATCATGCCGGCGCTTATGTATCAGCAATTCTACATTTTCCGGGATGGGGACAGGCCGGTCGGCCTCGCCTTGTGGGCCAAATGCAACGCGCAAGCCGAGGCCAAGCTCGATCGCGGCATGATCGAGCCCGAGAACCGGCTAACTCCGGAGGAGTGGCTGTCGGGCGAAGCGATCTGGCTGGTCGATCTCATCGCGCCGTTCGCCGACGCGACCAACAAGCATCGCGAGATCATGATCGCCGACCTCATATCGGGGCCCCTGTCCGGCCAGATCTTCAAGTTCCACCAGACCGATCCGGCAACCGGCGTGCGCCAGGTTCGTACGGTCGAAGCCGACGCAGGAGAAAAGCTGCGCGAGGCGATCGAACGGGCACTGGCGGACCAGTAAGCCTCGTAAAATCGCTGGTGACCCCTACGGGACTCGAACCCGTGTTTTCGCCGTGAGAGGGCGACGTCCTAGACCGCTAGACGAAGGGGCCGGCTAGAGCGGAGACGGCGCATATCGGGGGGCAAAGAGCCCCTGTCAAGCGAGCGCCGGAAAAGCGGGGCGGCCGCAGCCTGGCCGCCCCTTATTGATCATTCGCCGGGCTTGTCGCCCGCGGCCGGCTCGGGCTGGGCGCCGCCCTCTTCGGGCTTGTCGCCGCTCGCCGCCGGATCGGCCACCGGGGCCGCGGGAGCAGCCTCGTTGCCCGCGCCGTCGGCGGGCTTGGCCGCATTGGCGTCGGCCGGCGGGGCGGTTTCGTTGGTGGCGGCATTGACGGTCGTATTGTCGGCACTGTTGTTGCCGCCGCCCATGCCGAGCTGATCGCAGCCCGTGAGGGCGATCATGGCCGTGGCGGTGAAGATCAGGAGTTTCATGTGGTTCCCCAAGGTTTCTTGAAATGACACGCCCGATGTAACCGAGCCCGCGCGCGGAAGGAAGGCCCCGCGCACACGGCCTGGCGCGGCCACTGGCTGCTTTATCGATAGGGACAGCTGTGCTTAGATGGGGCTCACCAGCCGCCCGGGAACCCGCATGCACCCATCAGCCATCCGGATCGAAAGCTCGGCGCTCACCCATGTCGGGCGGGTCCGGCAGCAGAATCAGGACAGCTTCTGCGCCCGCGAACGCGACGGCCTCTGGGCGGTCGCCGACGGAATGGGCGGGCATGAAGGCGGGGAATGGGCGTCCGCGGCATTGGCCGATGCGCTGGCTGCGATCGCACTGCCGGAGGAGCTGGAGCCGGCCTGCGAGGCGGTCGAGGAGGCAATCCGGACCGCCAACGCCGCGATCGTCGCCGAGGCGGCGCTGCGGGAACGGCAGATGGGCACCACCGTCGTCGCCCTGATCGTGCGCGGGCAGCGTTATGCGATCCTCTGGGTAGGGGATAGCCGGGCCTATGCGCTGCGCCGCGGCAAGCTCCTGCAGCTGAGCCGCGATCATACCCAGGTGCAGGAGATGGTCGACCGCGGCATCATGCGCCCCGAGGACGCGCGCGGGCATCCGATGGGCCATATCCTCTCGCGTGCCGTGGGGGTGCGCGAAGACGTGCAAATCGACCGCGCGACCGGCGAGATCGAGCCCGGCGACATCTTCATGATCTGCTCCGACGGGCTTCATTCCTATGTCGAGGAGGCCGAGATCGGGCAGCTGCTGGGCCGCGGCTCGCCCGAGCGCGCGCTCGACGCGCTGATCGCGGCGACGCTCGAGAACGGCGCCCCCGACAACGTCACGGCGATCGCGGTCTGGACGAGCGAGCCGACCCTCATCTCCTTTGAAGAGCCGGTGCAAGCATGAGCGACGACAAGCAGAGCCCGCCCGAGGAGGAGCGCACCGTGATCGCGCCCGGCGGGACCGCGCCGCCGCCGGCCGGGCCGGCCTTGCCGTCGCCAACACCGCCGGCGGCCGCGCCCGAGTCCGGGGCGACGGCGCCGACCTTCGCGCCGCACAAGGGCGCGGTGGGGATCAAGGAAGGCGATGTCCTCAACCATATTTTCGAGGTGAAGCGCTTCCTCGCCCGCGGCGGCATGGGTGAGGTGTTCGAAGGCTGCAACGTCAACACGGATGAGAAAGTCGCGATTAAGGTGATGTTGCCCGCTTTGGCCAGCGACGAGAAGGTGATCGCGATGTTCCGCAAGGAAGCGCGGACACTGACCAAGCTGCACCATCCGGCGCTCGTCCAGTATCGGGTGCTGGCGCAGGAGCCGCAGCTCGGCGTGCTCTACATCGTCACCGATTTCATTGAGGGCGATAATCTCGGCAATGCGCTCGGCGAGAAGCGCAGCCCTGACGAGCTGGCGGGGCTACTGCGCCAGCTCGCCGCCGGGCTCGGTGCGGCACACCGGCTCGGCGCCGTCCACCGCGATATGTCCCCCGACAATGTGCTGCTCGAAAATGACGATATCCACCAGGCGAAGATCATCGATTTCGGCATCGCCAAGGATCTGGAGGCGGGTTCGGCGACGATCGTTGGGGACGGTTTCGCCGGCAAGCTGAACTATGTCGCACCCGAACAGCTTGGCGATTTCGGCCGCGAGATCGGACCGTGGACGGACGTCTATTCGCTCGGCCTGGTCATCCTCGCGGTCGCGCAGGGCAAGAGCGTCGACATGTCGGGATCGCTGGTCGACGCGATCGACAAGCGCCGCCGCGGGCCGGATCTTGCGGCCATCCCCGCCAGCTTGCGGCCTTTGCTCGAGGCAATGCTGCGGCCCGATCCCAAGGAGCGGCTGCGCTCGATGGATGATGTGCTGGCCATGCTCGACGGTGCGCGCATCCCTTCGCCGCAGACGGCGCGCGAGGCGCTGCCGGCCTTGGCCGGCGAACCGGCCCCGGCGCGGTCCGGCGGCGCGGGCAAGTGGGTGCTGATCGTGCTGCTCGCTATCGGCCTGCTGGCGGCGCTCGCCTTCGGCTATTCCTACTGGCGCGATCATCCGGACCTGTTCGGCGCGTCCCGTGGAAGCGAGACCAACACGATCGTCCCGATCCAGACGGCGGGCGATCCGGTCGAACGGGCGCGGAGCGCGATCAATTCGGTGCTGCCCTCGGTCAGCTGCACCTGGCTCGACGTCGTCAGCCTCGACGGGGGCGAGACCGGCATGACCGTTGCGCTGCGGGGCGTCGCGGGCGATCCCTCGGTCGCGCGCGACCAGATCGCCAGCGCCCTTGCGCAAGCCAATTTGCGCGAACCCAATATCAGCATGGCAGATGTCGCCCCGATCAACCAGTCGGGCTGCGCCGCGCTTGATGCCTTCCGGCAAGTCCGGGCAGTGAACGGCGGCCATCTCGAAGCCGCCCAGACGCGCTTCGAGATGGTGCCACAAGTCACGGGAAATTATGCGGGGCGCGATGCGGCGACGGCGCGGCTCAACCTCGATGTCGGCGCGGGCGGCGATTTCGCCCTGGTTGGCATCCAGCCGTCGGGCGACATCACGGTGTTGATCCCGAACCGGGCGGTGTTCGAACAGGCACTGGCGGCGTCGCGCGGAGGGCGGCCGATCCAGCGCACCGGCAACGGCAGCTATGCGGTGCATATCGACGCCGATCATACCGGCTGGTCGGGGATCATGCTGGTATCGGGGCAGGGACCGTTCGATCTCGGCCTGATCCAGCCGCCGGTCGCGCAGCGCGGGCCGGATTGGAGCGAGCGCTTCCGTCAGGCCGCGGCGCAGCGCGGCTGGCGGACCGAGATGGTCTGGTACGAATCGGTAAACCGGCAGGCCGAGGCGTCGAGCCCGCCGCCCGAGGAGCCGCCGGCCGAGCCGCCGCCAGAAGGCGGGAAACCGGAGGAATAAGCCTAGTTGAGGCCGTCGCGCAGCTGGCGCTCGTAGGCCTTGCGGAATTCCTTGGCGAAGACCTCGAAGAAAGCTTCGTCGGAAGCACGCTTCACTTCGACATATTGGCTTTCGTAGTTGCGCCAGAGCGCGGCATCGCGGAAGGCGGGGAAGAGCCTGGCGAGGAAGCCGAGCTTGTCGGCGCGACGGCGCACCGCGCCCGGCGAGAAACGGTCGAGCGTGGCCCGGAGCGCCCCCGGGATCGCCTTCAGCGTCGCCACCTGGTGCGATTGCAGGTCGAGGAAGGCGTCCTCAATGGCCCTGTCGGCGTCCATGAAGCCCGGTTCGGGCGGGTTGAGCAGCTGGGCGAGAGCCTGATCGGGCGAACGCGCAAACTTGATCGGATTGTTGCCGTCGAGCTGGAGTCCGGTCATCTCGGCGCCCATCTGCGCCTTCGCCCGGGCGCGCGCCTCGACCATCACCAAAAGGCCGGCGACGAGCCGCTTGAGGAGCGCCCCCGCCTTGGCGATCAGGGCCGGCGAGCGCTCGACACCGGTCTCGCCAAGCTGGGCGGCCTCGATCAGCTGCTGAACGAGGCCTTCAACGGTGGCCAGGTCGGTGACGAGAGGGGCCGCGTCGGCGACGCCGAAACCGCCGCGCGCCCAATCCACCTTGCTGATGTCGGCAAGCGAATCCCACATCACCGTGACATTGTCCGGCGCCGGCCCGGTCTCGGCGGCCGGGAGTGCGGGCTCCGGCGGTGCCGGTGCGCGGGCGGGCGGTACCGGTGCGGGGGTGAACGGCACGGGTACGGGCTCGGGCGGCGCGGCGGTGAAGGCGGTCTTCTCGTCGGGCGCGGCGAAGCTGGCGACCAGTTCGTATGGCCCGATCTTGAGCAGGTCGCCGGCGGCGATCCGGTGTTCGCCGGCAAGCCGTTCGGCGGCGCCGTTGAGGTACGTCCCGTTGGTGCTGATGTCCTTGACCAGCCAGACATCGCCCTCGCGGCGGATCTCGCAATGGCGCGAGGAGACGACATTGTCGGGGTCGGGCAGATACCAGTCGCAATTGCGCGAGCGGCCGAGCACGGCGAGATCGGCCTCGAGCCGCTGCTCGCGGGCGACGCCTTCTTCGAGCGCGTCGCTGTTCCGGACGGTGAGGATCAAGGTCATCGGCGCATCATCCCCTCGGCTCTCGGCAGCAAGGTAGCAAGGCGGGGGTGGCGGGACAATGACCGCCAGGCCGTTTCGCGGCCGCAACCATGGTCATGGTCCGTTAAGCCCATGCCTTGCAGGGGGGGGCCGCCGGGGGGTATGATTTCGCCTTGCCAAGGAGCCGATATGCGCATCTCTCTCCTTTTCCTCGCCGCCTCGTTCGTCACCGCGCCGCAGCTCGCGGTCGCGCAGGACCAGCCGCCGCCCGCAACCGTCGACGATTATGTCTGCCAGTTTTCGGGCGAATGCACCGAGGATGTGCCCGATCCCAATGCGCCCCGCATTTCCGCCACCCGCGGGTTCGCGCTGTCGGGTGCGGGCACGACGAGCAGCCGTCCGCGCGGCACCGCGCGGGTCGCCGGCGCCGCCCAGCGCACGGTCCGCCGCCCGGTCGGCCCGGGCCAGCGCGTCAACCTCAGGCTCGCTTTCGAGACCGGCTCCGCGACGCTGACCGGCGCGGCGCGGGCGCAGGCGCAGATTTTCGCCCAGTCGCTGCAGCGGCCGCAGCTCGCCAGCCTTCGTTTCCAGATCGAGGGGCATACCGATTCGGTCGGCTCGCGGCAGAGCAATGTCGCGCTCTCGCAGCGCCGCGCCCAATCGGTCGCCGATTTCCTGGCCAATGCGGGGGTCAGCCGCGAGCGGCTGGTGGTGCGCGGCTACGGCCCGGACCGGCCGATCCCGGGCACGCGGGCGAGCGCCGGAGAGAATCGCCGGGTCGAGGCGGTTCGGATCAACTAGCCGGCAGCGGCGACAGCGCCTCCGCGACGACATCGGCGAGCGCCATCGCCTGCGCCGGATTGAGGCGCGGGTCGCAATGGCTGTGATAGCGATCGGCCAGATCCACCGCGCCAGGCGCGACGCCGCCGCCCGTGCATTCGGCGACGTCCTGGCCGGTCATCTCGAAATGCAGGCCGCCGCAGGCCGCGCCATCGGCGACCGCGATGTCGAAGAAGGCGCGGGCCTCGGCGAGGATCAGGTCGAGCGGCCGGGTCTTGTGGCCGGCGCCGGCGCGAACCGTGTTGCCGTGCATCGGATCGCAGGCCCAGAGCACCGGGTGGCCCTCCTCGGCGGTGGCGCGGAGCAAGGAGGGCAGCGCGCCCTCCACCCGGTCGTGGCCGAGCCGCGCGATCAGGGTGATGCGGCCCGGCACGCGCCCCGGATCGAGGATGGCGAGCAGCCGGCGCAGCATCTCCGGCTCAAGCGAAGGACCGCATTTGATCCCGATCGGATTGGCAAGGCCGCGGGCGAATTCGACATGGGCCGAGCCCGGAAAGCGGGTGCGATCGCCGATCCAGAGGAAATGGGCGGAGGAGGCGTAGTGGCGCCGGGAGGCCGGATCGAGGCGGACGAGCGGCTCCTCGAAGGGCAGCAGCAAAGCCTCGTGGCTGGTGAAGAAGCCGCCGCGCGCGCGGAGACGGACGATGGTGGCCGCGGCCTGCGCATAAGCGCGGAACATCCGCTCGGGATCGGGGCGGCGCGCGCCGGGATCGAAGGCAATGGCGTTGACGATGTCGCCGCGATAGGCGGGCAAGGCGACGCCGCCCCGCGTTTCCATCGCCGTCGAGCGCGGCTTGGCGAACTGCCCCGCCATCCGCCCCACGCGGACCACATCCAGGCCCGAAGCGTTGCCGATCCGCGCCGCCATCGCCTCGAGCAAGGCGGCATTGGCTTCGATATTGGCCGGCGAGAATTCGGCGAAGCTCTCCGCGCAATCGCCGCCCTGGAGCAGGAAGGCGCGCCCCGCCTGCGCCTCGGCGAGCGCCGCGCTCAGCGCATCGACCTCGGCGATCGACACCAGTGGCGCATAGGCGCCAAGCTCGCGCTCGGCCGCGGTGAGCGCCTCGGCGTCCGGATAGACCGGCTGCTGCCGCGCCTCGCAATTGCGCCAGCTTTCCGGAGACCAAATCATAGCGCCGGCACTCCGAGTTGCCGCGCCGCGTCGCGCAGGCGGTCTTGGGTGGCGGCGTCGCCGTTGAAGGCGGCGAGGGCGGCGCGGAGCGCATCGCGGGCGGCGTCCGGCTGCTGCATGACCATGCGCGAACGCATCAGCATCATCCAGCCATTGGCGTCGCGGGGATTCTGGCGGAGGCGGGCGGCCAGCCGGTCGACCATGCCCTCTACCATCTCATCCTGTTGGCCCGGCGGAATCCCCCGGGCGGCTTCCATCTGCTGGCGGTTCGGGCCCGGAATGGCGGCGGTCGCCTCGACGGGCGCCTGGCGGGGCGGCGGCACCCGGCCCTCGACGTCGATCCGGTTGCGCGTGGCGATGCCGGCGATGGCGGTTCGCACTTGGGCTTCCCAGGTGGCGCCCGGCGGAGCGTCGCGGAGCAAGGCGATCATCTCGTCGATCGCCGCTTCATGGTCGCCCCTCAAATCGCGGATCGCCGCCAGATAATAGCGCGCCTGCGCATTGCGCGGATCGATTTCGAGCGCGCGGCGGAACAGCCGTTCGCCCTCGGGCGGAATCTCGTCGCGGCGCGCCATCACCATCATGACCTCGCCGCGATAGGCGAGATAGTCGGCATTGTCCGGGGCCAGTTCCCCGGCGCGGCGAAAGGCGTGCTCGGCCTCGACGAAGCGGCCGGCATTGCGCAGCAGCAGGCCGAGCTGGAACCAGCCTTGGTGATTGTCGGGATCCCGCCGCACCGCTTCAGTAAGCTGGGCGATCAGCGCGTCCATGTCGCCCGCGCGCTCCGGCGCGGCGCCGTTCGCGGAGACGTTCCCGGGATCGCTCTCTTCCACCGCGCCGGCCGGCCAGAAGCGCACGGCGAGCGCGACGACGACGAGCAGGGCGGCCGCGATCAGCGCCAAAGTGGCGGGCTTGACCGGGCTGGCGGGGGGCGGGGAGGCGGCCATTTCGCGCCCGATCAACACGCCAAAAAAGCCCCGGTCAAGTCTGGCGTCTCTAAGAGAAGCTGCTAGATTGTTTCGGCTGGGCTTCGACCGGCCGCTCTTGGGGGACAAGCATTCCAGTGGCGTCAGCTTTCAAGATCGCGATCGTGGGGTCCGGGCCGGCGGGGCTGAGCGCCGCCTCGCGCGCGGCGCAGCTGGGCCTTTCGCACGTGCTGCTGGAAAAGACCGATCACCTCTCCGATACGATCTACAAATACCAGAAGGGCAAGCACGTCATGGCGACGCCGAGCCAGCTCGTGCTGCGCTCGGACCTCGGTTTCGAGGCGGGCAAGCGCGAGAAGGTGCTCGGCACCTGGGACGAGCAGACCGACGGCAATAAGGTCAATGTGAAACTCAACGCCGAGATCGCCTCGATCACGGGGGAAAAAGGCGCGTTCAAGCTCAAGACCAAGGCGGGCGAGGAGATCGAGGCGGAGACGGTGATCCTCGCCATCGGCACGCAGGGCAATCCGAACCTGGTCCGCTGCCCGGTCGGCGAGGGTGCGCAGGTCCAGTACCAGCTCGACGATCCCGGCGAATATATCGACGAGCATATCGTTGTCATCGGCGCCGGCGATGCGGGGATCGAGAATGCGCTCGGCCTCGCCGCCGATCCCGAGCAGCGCAACAATGTCACGATCGTCAACCGCTCGGCCGAATTCGCCACCGCCAAAGACGCCAATATCAAGCTGATGCTCGCCGCCGAGAAGGAAGGGCGGATGACGATCCTGCGCGAGACCACCGCGTCGCTGATCGAGAAGGGCGAGATCACCTTCGACACGCGGGATGGTGAATTGAAAGCCCCCTGCGACCGCGTCATCGCCCGGATGGGCTCGGCGCCGCCGCGCGCCTTCGTCGAGGGCTGTTGCGCGACCTTCGAGGAGGTGGAGGGCAAGAAGAAGATCAAGGCCGGCACCGGCGTCGAATTTTCGAGCCCCGACCGGGTTTCCTATCCGAAGCTCTCCCCGACTTTCGAATCCACCGTGCCCGGCATCTACGTGGTCGGCGCGCTGGCCGGCTATCCTTTGATCAAGCATTGCATGAACCAGGGCTATGACGCGGTCGAATTCATCAACGGCAACACCGCGCTGAAGCCCGCCGACGAGCCGATCCTGGAGAAGAAGTTCGCCTCGCTCCCGGGCCAGCGCAGCGTCGAAGAATGGCTCGGCTTCCTCAAGCGCCGCGTCTCGATCTTCAACGAGATGTCGCTGCTGCAGATGCGCGAGTTCATGCTGGATTCGGAGCCCGTCTCCTACCGCGCCGGTGACGTCATCTTCACGCGCAACGAGCCTGGCTCCTCGCTCTTCGCGATCGCCGACGGCACGGTCCTGGTCGAGATCGATCCGGCCAACCCCGCCGTCACCGTCGAGATCGAGCAGGGTTCGATCGTCGGCGAGGTCGGTCTGATCTCGGGCCGCAAGCGCGGCGCCACGGTGCGCGCCGCATCGGGCGCGATCGTGGTCGAGATTCCGCGTAACGCGGCGTTGAAATTGATGTCGACCGTGCCGGCGGCGAAGCGCGAGATCACCCGCATCTCGACGGAGCGGCAGCTGTTGCAGATGCTCGGCTCCGGCGTGAACCGCGATGACCTGATCGAGGTGCTGGACAGCGCCGAGATCATCTCCGTCAAGGCGGGCGAAGCGATCATCAACGAGGGCGAGGCCAATTACGACATCTTCGTGATCCGTCAGGGCTCGATGGTGGTGGAGAAGGATATCGGCGGCAAGCCGGTCTTCCTCTCCTACCTGCCGGCCGGTACCTATGTCGGCGAGATGGCGCTGATCGACCGCGGCCGCCGCACCGCGACGGTGCGCGCCGCGATCAAATCCGAGGTGATCAAGCTCTCCGGCGACGCGTTCCGCGAACTGCTCGGGGAGAAGCCCGAGCTGCTCCGCCGCTTCAAGGCCGACATGGAGACGCGCCAGGAGCTCACCGCCTATATCGAGGATCACAAGGACGGCTTCGGCGGGGTGATCGACCTCTATTCGAACGTCGCCTCCTTCCTCGTCGACAACGGCATCGGCGAAGCGACCGATTTGCTGCTGATCGACGAGAAGCTCTGCGTCGGCTGCGACAATTGCGAGAAGGCCTGCGCCGACGCGCACGAGGGGCTCAGCCGCCTCAACCGCGAAGCGGGCAAGACCTTCGCCCACCTGCACGTGCCGACCTCGTGCCGGCATTGCGAGCATCCGCATTGCATGGCCGATTGCCCGCCCAACGCGATCCACCGGGGCCCCGACGGCGAGGTCTATATCGACGATACCTGCATCGGCTGCGGCAATTGCCAGCGCAACTGCCCCTATGGCGTGATCCGGATGGACAAGGTGCCGCCGAAGAAGCCGAGCCTGCTCGCCTGGATGCTCGCCGGCCTCGGCCCGGGCCCCGGCGAGCCTAACAAAAAATGGACCGAGGCACGGGTCAGCCCGGAAACGCCCAAGAAGGCGATCAAGTGCGACATGTGCTCAGGGATCGAAGGCGGGCCGGCCTGCGTTCGCGCCTGCCCGACGGGGGCCGCCATCCGCGTCGCGCCCGAGGATTTCCTGACCGTCGCGCGGATGGAAAAGGGAGGCTAGGGGCGCCGTGGCGACCAGGGGGATTGCGCGGACGGACCTTGGCGATTCCGCCGGCCATGAGAGCTTCCTGCGCCATCGCCGCTATTATTGGGCGAAAATCGCCGGCGGCTTCTCCGCGCTCGCTCTGCTCATCTACCTGCTCACCGATCCGCAGCCGCGGGCGAATGGCGGCTCCTGGTACGGCTATCTGCTCGGCACGATCGGCTTCGGCCTGATCCTCTGGCTGACCGCGCTCGGCATCCGCAAGCGCAACATCACGCGCAAGGCCTGGTCGCTCAAGGGCTGGACTTCGGCGCATATCTATCTCGGCCTCTCGCTGATCGTGATCGCGACGTTGCACACCGGCTTCCAGTTCGGCTGGAACGTGCACACGCTCGCCTACGCGCTGATGATGGTGGTTATCATCTCCGGCATCTATGGGGTCACCGCTTATGCGGTGCTGCCCAAGGCGCTGAGCGACAATCGCGGCGAGATGACCGCGGTGCAGATGATCGACGCGGTCGAAAGCATCGACAAGCAGATCCAGATCAGCGCGCAGCCGCTGTCCGACGAAGACAGCATGGTCGTGCTCAATTCGCTGGGCGAGGATCCGTTCGGCGGCGGCCTCTGGCGGCGGCTGACCGGCACGGTGAAACGCGGCGGCAATGCCGAGGCGCTGAAGATCATCCGCCGCCGGCTGGCGGAAAGCGAGGGCGAGGCGGCGATCGCGCTCGATCAGGTGACGGTGCTGCTGCAACGCAAGGCCGCGGCCTTGAGCCGGATCCGGCGGCACGTGCGGATCCGGGCGATGCTGGAGATCTGGCTGTACGTCCACATCCCCGTCACCTTCGCGCTCATCGCCGCGCTCATCGCGCACGTCATCAGCGTGTTCTTCTACTGGTAGGGGCGGAGCGGTGGCCTTCCTCATCCGCACCATCAGCCACAGCGCCGACGGCCGCGAAATCGTCCGCAACGCGACGATCGACGACGACCTGATCAAGGTCGGCCGCGATCCGATTTGCGACATCCGCCTGAACGATCTGGCCATTGCGCTTCATCATGCCTCGATCGAACAGCTTTCGGGCGGCCGGCTCGGCATCTCCGCCGAAATGGGCCTCAGCGTCGAGATCAACGGCTCGGCGACCGGCTTCGGCCATCTCAACGTCCACCAGGGCGGCGACATCCGGATCGGGCCGTTCCTGCTGCGCGTGCTGCCGACCGCGGCCGGCGTCGACGACGTCTCGATCGAGGTCGAGCGCGGCGAGGACGACGCGGCGTCCGAGAAGATCGACGTCAGCCGCTTCGCGCTCGCTTCGGTCATGCCCGGCAAACGGCCGATGGCCTGGCTTTCGGTCGCGCTCGTGCTCGCCGTCTTCCTCGCCTGGCCGATCTTCTCTTTCTATGCCAATCGCGGCAGCGACGGCGCCGCCACCGCGCAGGGCTATCATGCCGACAAGATGTGGACCTCGGGCCCGCTCAGCCAGGGCCATGCGGCGCTGCGCGACAATTGCCAGGCCTGCCACGTCACCCCGTTCGTCCCCGTCCAGGACGACAGCTGCAAGACCTGTCATACCGGCATTCACGATCATGCCGATCTGGCCCGGCTGCAGCGGGCCAACCCGGAGCTGGGCGGTTTTCGCCGCATCCAGCAGAATGTGGGCGCCTTCTTCGGGCAGGGCCCGGGCCGCTGCGTCGAATGCCATACCGAGCATGAAGGTCCGCAGGAAATCCCGCCGACGCCGCAGCAATTCTGCTCGGATTGCCATACCGATCTTCGCTCGCGCCTGCCCGACACGCGGCTCGCCAGCGCTTCGGATTTCGAGGATGGGCATCCCGAATTCCAGCCGGCGGTGCTGATCGACTGGACCGGCGAGCAGCCGAATATGCAGCGCGTGACCGTTGGCACCGGCCAGGCCCGCGAGCGCTCGAACCTCAAATTCCCGCACGCGCTCCACCTGAACCCTCGCGGGGGCGCGGCGCAGATGGGCCGGCGGCTCGCCTCGCGCTACGGCTTCGGCGACAGCCTGCAATGCCGCGACTGCCACGTCCCGACGCCCGACGGCACCCGCTTCCAGCCGATCGACATGGAGGCCGATTGCGGCATGTGCCACAGCCTCGCCTTCGATCAGATCGGCGGCACGATCCGCACGCTCCGCCACGGCTCGCCCGCGCAGGTGATCGGCGATCTGCGGGCGCTCTACCGCGCCGGCGGCCCTGAACGGCCGGCCGAGCTGGCGGCGGGCGAGCGCGACCGGCCCGGCGACGTCGCCCAGATCCGGGCCGCCGTGCAATTCGCCCGCGCCCGTGCCAGCCTCGGCGCCCGCGCCGATCAGGCGATCCGCGGCGTCTTCAGCCAGGGCGGCGCCTGCTTCGATTGCCACGAAATCGTCCAGCCGCCGCCGGGCACGCTCAACTACGGCATCCAGCCGGTCGCCTTCCCGACTCGCTACATGCTACACGGCTGGTTCGATCACCGGGCCCACCAGGTGGTGCAGCGCCCGGGCCAGCCGCGGCTCGACGGCGCGCAGGCCTGCGCCAGCTGCCATAATGCGCCAGGCTCCAATCAGGCAACCGATCTCCTGCTGCCCGATCTCGCCTCCTGCCGGGTCTGCCACGGTGGCGAAGCCACCTCGCTCCCGGTGCCGTCGACCTGCGCGATGTGCCACGATTTCCACATGGACGGCGGCACCCCGGCGATGCTGCTCAGGCAGCGAGTCCGCGGCCACCGCTGGGAAACGGTAACCATTCCCGTCCGCCCCCCGCCACCCCAGACGCGGCCGCCGGCCGCAAGGCGATGAGCCGATGCTGGTCGCGCAAATCACCGACATCCACCTCGGTTTCGAGCCGGGCAATCCCGACGAGCTGAACCGGCAGCGGCTCGACACGACCTTGCGCGTGCTCACCCGGATGGACCCGCGCCCCGACATCCTGCTCGCCACCGGCGACATCGCCGACAATGGCGACGACGCGATCTCGTACCGGCGCTGGAAGGAGGCGATTTTGGAGCTGCCCTTCCCGGTCTATCCGGCGATGGGCAATCATGACAGCCGCGGCCCATTCCTCGCCGCCTTCCCGGAGCAGCCGGTGGTGGAGGGCTTCCTCCAATATGCGATCGAGGGCTTCCCCGTCCGCATTCTCGTCCTCGACACGCTCGAGGTCGGGCGGCACGGCGGCGGCTTTTGCGAGATCCGCGCGGCGTGGCTGCGCGCCCGCCTGGCCGAGCAGCCGCAGCGGCCGACCATGCTCGTCCTCCATCATCCGCCGATCGAGACCGGGCTGAGCTGGATGACGGAGAATCCGGACGCGGCCTGGGTGAAAAGGCTCGAAGCGATCATCGCGGGCCAGGACAATATCGTCGCCATGGTCACCGGCCATTTGCACCGGCCCCTGGTGACGGGCTGGGCGGGGACCGTGCTCGCCGTCTGCCCGTCGACCGCGCCGCTGGTGGCGCTGGATCTAGAGCCGATGCAGGCCGATGCCCCCGACGATCGGGCAATGATCGTCGCCGATCGGCCCTATTTCGCGCTCCATTACTGGAACGGGCGCCAGCTGATCAGCCATTTCGACACGGCCGAGACCCACGATGTGCTGGCGCGCTTCTCCGAATACCGCACGCCGATGATCCGGAAGCTGAAGGACGAGCGGGCGAAGGCCTAGACTCG
>DATINU010000103.1:0-2164 GCA_035473955.1 Allosphingosinicella sp. | reverse complement strand
CCCGGCGGCCGCCTCGTCGTCTGCGCCTGGCTCGCCGCCCCCGAACCGACGCCCTGGCAGGTGAAGCACCTGCTCGAGCCGATTTGCCGCGAAGGCCGGCTCCCCTCCATGGGCAGCCGCGCCGACTATGAGGAAATGGCCCGCGCCGCCGGCTTCCGGGTCGCGGACTACGAGGACATCAGCAAGCAGGTCGCCAGGACTTGGACGCTCTGCCTGAAAGGCTTTCTGAAGCGCCTCATGACCGACCGCGACACCCGCCGCCTGCTGCTCGGCCGTGGCACCCGCAACCGCGTCTTCGCGCTGACCCTGCCCCGCTTGATTCGGGCGTACAGCACCGGCGCGATGCGGTACGGGCTGTTCACCCTGCAGCGACCGGAATAGAGGCGGAACCATGAAGCCTCTCGCCGCCCTCTCCATCCTCGCCCTCGCCGCCTGCAATCCCGCCCGGGTCGAACCCGGTCCGTCCGATCACAATGTCGCCGCGCCCGAGCCCGATGCCTCGGCCCAGCGCAACGCGGCGGACGGCGACGCGCTCGTCGAAAATTCGGAGTTCAACGCCACCGGCACGGTGCGCTGCGTCACCCGCGCGGGCTGGGCGCTGCGCGACTGCGCGGCCGGCGTCGTGCGCAACCGCGACGGCAGCGCGGTGGTCACAATCTTCCACCCCGAAGGCCGCAGCCGCGACATTATGTTTGGCCCCGACAAGCGCGCCACCGGCGTCCGCACCGCGGAGGCTGACGGCTCAGACCGCCAGCCTTTCTCGGCGACCCGCGCCGCCAACGCGACCATCGTCCGCCTCGGCCCGGAGCGCTACGAAATCCCGGACATCATGGTGCAGGGGGATGAGGGTCCCTAAGGCGCCAGTGTCGGCGCGGTATTGATCTCGCCCGGGCCCTCCGCCTGATCCTCGCGCTCTGGCAGTACCTCCTCGCGGATCGCCAGCGGCGCGCCGATCCAGATCCGGTCGGCGACGTGGTCCTGCCGTGGCCGCCCGCTGTTCGGGTGGACGAGGATCGAAAGGCTGCCGTGGTTCAGCATCAGCCACGGCACCAGCGTCGCGAACAGCGTCGGCGCGAAGGCGATCTGGAACATGGGCCGGTCGTGCGGGCCGACGGGCCTGTCCCACCAGGTGCCGAGCCGGACCGCGAAGCGCTCCGCCACCGCCTCGCGCAACGCCCGCGCCGCCGCCGCTTCCGCCGCCCCGTCGAAATAGACATGGGCGTGGAAGCTGGCGATCTCGGAAACGGGTCTCAGGCCGCGGTCCTTTCGAGGAAAGCCTTTTCCCGCTCGATCCAGGGCGCGAAGCTCGGCCGCGCCAGCATTCGGCTCACATAGGCGCTCAGCTTCGGATAGCGGCCCGGATCGACGACGATGTCGAGATGGCTGAGATTGGCGAAGGGGCTCGCCACGCTAATGTCGGCCAGCGTCAGCCGGTCTTCGACCAGATAGCCGCTCTCGGGAAGCACCTTCTCGAGATAGTCGAGCAAAGGCGGCAGCTCGTCGCATTCCGCCTTGGCGGCGATCTCCTCGTCCCCCGCCTGCCCCAGGAAGCGCGGCGCCACGATCCGGTTGAAGAACATCTTGCCGCCACAGGCGAACAGGATCGTGTCCGAATATTCGTCGAACCAGATCGTCCGCGCCCGCGCCCGCGCTTCGGTCGGGATCAAATTCGGCTCGGGCTTCACCGCCTCGAGATAGGCGACGATCGCCGAGGAATCGGAAATCGCGAAATCGCCGTCGCGAAAGCCCGGCATCTTGCCGAACGGGCTCGCCTCGATGAACTCCGGATCCTTGTTGCCGAGCCCCGTCGGCTTCACCTCGAGCTCGATGCCCTTCTCGGCGCCGAACGCCAGCACCTTGCGTACGAACGGCGACAGCGACGATCCATAGACGATCATGGCCCGGTCTCCCTCTATTTTCGTTTCGTTATGCAACCAAAGCTAGGCCCGCCGGGCCCGGAACTCAAGCGGGGCAATGTTCGAAATGCGCCGAAAGGAGCCGCCGCCATTCGTCCGCGCCGCCGTCGCTGACGCCGGTCAGCGACAGCCGGAAATCGCGATATTCACTGTGATTGGCAATCCCCCAGGAGGCTTCGAGGATATGGCCCTCGGCGGCATCGAACCAGATCGGCCCGCCATTGGCACCGAAAGCCGGCCCGCCCGCC
>DATINU010000102.1:0-3013 GCA_035473955.1 Allosphingosinicella sp. | reverse complement strand
CCTCGGCCGAGAGGGAATAGACAATATCCACGCGCACGCTTTCCAGCACTATGGCCGGACTCGTAACGGCCCGGCGTGCGCATTTTCCTCCCAGGAAGTTTACGATTTCCTAACCGCGAAGCGCCGGTGCGGCGAAACCATCGCGCTCACCAAACATTTGCACCGTCCCGGCGCATCTTTATGAGCGGGGTGACGGGCGCACGCGTCCACGAGCGGGGAGCCCGAATTGTTCGATTTGAACGCCTTCAGCTTCGCCGAAATCCTGCCCTTCATCCTCGTCGGCTTCGCCGCCCAGCTGGTCGACGGCGCGCTCGGCATGGCCTTCGGGGTGATTTCGAGCACCTTGCTCGTCAGCCTCGGCGTCCCGCCCGCCGCCGCCTCCGCCAGCGTACACGCGGTCGAGGTGTTTACCACCGGCGCCTCGGGGATCAGCCATGTCCTCCACAAGAATGTCAGCTGGAAGCTGTTCCGCCGGATCGTCATTCCCGGCGTGATCGGGGGCATTCTCGGCGCCTATGTGCTGACCCGGATTTCGGCCGAGGTCGCCCGCCCCTTCGTGCTCGCCTACCTGGCCGCGATCGGCCTCTATCTGCTCTGGCGCGGCCTCAGGCACGCGCACAAGGAGCGGCATCCGCGCGTGGTCGAGCCGCTCGGCCTGGTCGGCGGCTTCCTCGACGCGGCGGGCGGCGGCGGCTGGGGGCCGGTGGTGACCTCGAACCTCCTCGTGCAGGGCGCGCATCCCAGGAAGGTGATCGGCACCGTCAACACTGCCGAATTCTTCCTCGCTGTCACCATTTCGGCGACCTTCATTGCGTCTCTCGGCGCCGAGGCTTTCACCCAGGCGATGGTCGGCCTGTTGATCGGCGGCCTCGCCGCGGCGCCCCTCGGAGGCCTCGCCGCCAAGCGCGTACCCGCCCGAGGCCTGCTGGTCCTGGTAGGCGTCGTGCTGGTCGCGACCAGCAGCTACGGCATTTACAAGGCGCTGACCTGAGGGCTCAGCCTTCCCGGCCGTACCATTCGTCGAGCCGCATCAGCTGGTCGTAATCGCCATAAGGCGCATATTCGGGGTGCAGCTTGGCGGTGAACGGCTCGGCGCCGGTCAGCCATTTTTCCGCCGCCGCCTCGAAATTGCGCCTTGCGAGGGCGGTGAACTCCGCCGCGTCGAGCCCGCTCCGCCCGCCGACCGGGCTCCTGACATAGCCGAGCCGGCCCGAACGCTGGTCCCGCGCCAGGCTCCAATATTCGAAACAGGCCGCGGCGCCCTCGATCCCCTCGAAACCGCCTTGCCCGGCGATCAGGCCGAGCAGGCCGAGTTGCAGCGAATAGCCTTCCTGCACCGCCTTGCCGCTCGGCGGGCTGCCGGTCTTGTAGTCGACGATGGCGAGGCCGCCGTCCGCCAGCCGGTCGATCCGGTCGGCGATGCCGGAGAGGGTAACCTCGCCCAGCTTGGCGGTGCCGCGAAGCTCCGCCGCCAGCGGCCGCCGGCCCTCCGCGCGATTCGCCTCGGCCTGATCGGCGATGAAGTCGATCGCCTCGGTGAGCCGGGGCTGCCAGAGCGCACGCAGCAGCGGGTGGGCGTCCTGCGACTGGAGCAGCGCCTCCGCCCGCGCGCGCAGCTTCGCCGGGTCGCACTCATCCTCTTTCATCCAGGCTTCGAGGATGGCGTGGACGGCGCTGCCCCGCCAGGCCGCGCTCGGATCGGCGTCGACCGGATCGAGCGCCATCAGGGCCAGCATTTTCCGCGCATAGAAAGCGTAGGGGTCGGCCTTGAGCCGGTCCACCTCGGTCACCGAAATGTGCTTCGGCCGGAGCGCCGAACCGGGCGCTGGCGCCGGACGACGGGCAGGCTCCGCTGCGCCGGCCAGGTCGATCGCCCGAGCCCACTTCCTGAGCTCCGGCGCGCGGGTGAGGCCGCCGGTCATCGCCTCCAGGCGCAGCCAGAAGCGCGACGCGATGGCCGGCGCGCGGGCATCGCGCCGCGCCCGTGTGACCAGCACCCGCCGGGCGCCGAGCGCGGTCGCGAAATCGTGCGCGGCGAGGCCGATCCGCCGCTCCAGCGACGGCAGGCCCAGCTCCGCCCGGATCCGCGGCGCCAGCCAGGGGTCGGGCGCGGGCAAGGCTGGCCAGACGCCTTCGTTGAGGCCGCCCAGGATCAACAGATCGGCGTGCTGGAGCCGCGCCTCCAGGACGCCCCAGATCGCAATCCGGGGATGCTGGCCATAGGGTGGCCGTATCGCCACCTCGCGCAGCAGCCGCTCCAGCACGTCGGGCAGGTGCGCCGCCTCGATCCGCTCCGGCCCTTCCCGCGCGGCCGCTTCCAGGTCGCTCAGCAGATCGGCGGCGGCCCGGCCGGCCGTGCCGGACCAGGCGGTATCGCCGGCGAGCCGGGTCGCCGCCTCGTGCAGCGCCGCCAGCGCGGCGGGCAGGCTCGATGCCTGTTGGAATTGCGCCGCCAACGGCGCCAGCAGAGTCAGCGCTTCGGGCCACCAGGCGGCGGCGCGCTGCCGCGCCTGCCGGTCGCGCCCCTCCCCGGCTGCGAGATAGGCGGCAAGCCCGTCCAGTCCGGCCTGCGGGCGCGGCCCGCGCAGCGCCAGATCGAGCAGGCGGACGCCTTCGAGCCAGGCAAGCCGGCCCTCCCCCGCCTGCACCAGCGGATGTTTGAGCAAGGCGAGCAAATCGACCGGCGCGAAGCGCTCGGCGGCGGCACGGGCGATGGCGAGCAGCAACGTCCCGGCCGCGGTCTGCGAAAGCGGCCGTCCCGCCGAATCGTCGGCCTCGATCTCCCAGCGCTTCAAATGCGCCGAGACGCGCTGCGCCAGCGCCCGGTCCGGCGTGATCAGCGCCGCCGTCCGCCCCGGTTCCTCGAGCGCTTCGCGAAGCGCGACCGCGATCGCCTGCGCCTCCTCCGCCGGATCGGCCAGCTCCAGCGCGCGCACCCCGGTCAGACGGCGATCGGCGGGCGCCAGTTCGGTCCAGCGCCGGGTGAATTCGGCCGGCGCCATCGCATTGGCGA
>DATINU010000101.1:0-3991 GCA_035473955.1 Allosphingosinicella sp. | reverse complement strand
GACCCGGCCCGGCGGTCCTTGCGCACCACCCACGGTCAATCACCGGCAGGCAAACCCGATCCTGCATTGGTACGGGCGGGAGTGACGCGCCAGATGGTGTTGGAGAGATCGTCGGCGACGCGTCGGCGGCTCGACGAGGCGATCGCCGCCACCCGCGCGATCGAGGGCGAGCTTGCCGACACGCGCGAGCTGATGGAGCTGGCCGAGGCCGAGGGCGACGAAGCGATGGTCGAGGACGGGGTGAAGGCGCTCGCCGACCTCGCCGAGCGCGCGGAGAGGGACAAGGTCGCGGCGCTGCTCGCGGGCGAAGCCGACGCCAACGACACCTATATCGAGGTCAATGCCGGCGCCGGCGGCACCGAGAGCCAGGACTGGGCCGAGATGCTGCAGCGGATGTACACCCGCTGGGCCGAGCGCCGCGGCTACAAGGTCGAGCTGATCGATTTCCACGCCGGCGAGCAGGCCGGAATCAAGTCCGCGACCCTGATGATCAAGGGCGAGAACGCCTATGGCTACGCCAAGACCGAGAGCGGCGTGCACCGCCTGGTGCGGATCAGCCCCTATGACAGCGCCGCCCGGCGCCACACCAGCTTCTCCAGCGTCTGGGTCTACCCGGTGGTGGACGAGAATATCGACATCGAGGTGAACGAGGCCGAACTCAAGATCGATACCTACCGCGCGTCCGGCGCCGGCGGCCAGCACGTCAACACCACCGACAGCGCCGTGCGCATCACGCACCTGCCGACCGGCATCGTCGTCCAGTGCCAGAACCAGCGCTCGCAGCACAAGAACAAGGCCGAAGCCTACAACCAGCTCCGCGCGCGCCTTTACGAGGCCGAGTTGCAGAAGCGCGAGGCCGAGGCCAGTGCGACCGCCGCTTCGAAGACCGACATCGGCTGGGGCCACCAGATCCGCTCCTACGTATTGCAGCCCTATCAGCTGGTGAAGGACCTCAGGACCGGCGTCACCTCGACCGCGCCCTTGGACGTGCTCGACGGCGATCTCGACCGCTTCATGGCCGCCGCGCTCTCCCAGCGGGTGAGCGGCGAGAAGATCGACGTGGAAGATGTCGACTAGGCCCCTCACCCTGGCGCTCGTGGCGTTGCTCGCTGCCTGCGGGCGCGGCGAAGAGACGTCGGATTTCCCCGAGCCGCACCGCCCGGTCGCGGCCCTCTCCTCGCGCTACCTCAACGAGGATGCGCGCGACAGCGTCGGCGAGTTCGATCGGGTCACCCGCCTCGCCGAGGTCGCCCCGCGCATGTCGGTCGCCGATATCGGCGCGGGCGAGGGCTATTATACGGTCCGCCTCTCGCCGATGGTGGGCTCCAAGGGCCGGGTGCTGGCGGAGGATATCGTGCAGGGCACGATCAACGCCCTCGCCCAGCGCGTCCAGCGCGAGCGGCTCGACAATGTCGCGATCAAGCTCGGCCAGCCGGGCGATCCGCAGCTGCCCGCCGGCTCGTTCGACCGCGTCTTCATGATCCACATGTATCACGAGATCGCGCGTCCTTCCGAGTTCCTCTGGAACCTGAGGCCCGCGCTCAAGAGCAGCGGCCGGGTCATCGTCGTCGATGCCGACCGCCCGACCCAGAGCCACGGTACGCCGCCGCCGCTGCTGCTCTGCGAATTCCGTGCCGTCGGCTACGAGCTCACCCGCTTCGAGCGTCTCCCCGAAAGCGAATCCTATTTCGCCCAGTTCGAGGCCCGCGGCCCGCGCCCGGAGCCGCGCGACATTCCCGACTGTCCGGGTCCGTCCTAAAGCAACCCAAGCTCCCGAAAGCTCCGGCATTCGCCGCCGGCGAAGATCAGATGATCGTGGAGAATGATGTCCAGCGCCGCCCCCGCTGCGGCCAGCCGCCGCGTCGCCTCGATGTCGGCCTCGCTCGGCCGGGGATCGCCGCTTGGATGGTTGTGCGCGATCACCATCCCCACTGCGTCACGTCGCAGGGCCGACGCGAACATCCGCCGGAACGGCAAGGCCGCCTCGTCCGTCTGGCCGGGATATTCCTCGAGCCCGAGCATCCTCCGCTCGGCATCCAGATAGAGCACCGCGAGCTTTTCCGTCACGCCCTCGACGAACAAGGAGGCGAGCAGATCGGCGGCATGGCGGGCGGTGGCGACCAGCACCTGCCCCATTTGCCATGGGAAGCGCGGCGGAGGTCCAAAACTAACACCATTTCGGATTGGAATATGGACCGATATGGCGGCATAGCCTCGTCCATGCAGGCCTATCTCGATCTCCTCCGCCGCATCCTCGACGAAGGCGTCGAGCAACGGGACCGGACCGGCACCGGCACTGTCTCCGTCTTCGGCCACCAGATGCGCTTCGACCTCTCGAAGGGCTTCCCGTTGCTCACCACCAAGAAGCTGCACCTGCGTTCGATCCTGATCGAATTGCTCTGGTTCCTGCGCGGCGACACCAACGTCCGCTGGCTGCAGGAAAATCGGGTCAGCATCTGGGACGAATGGGCGGACGAAGCCGGCGATCTCGGCCCGGTCTACGGCAAGCAATGGCGCCGCTGGGAGACGCCGGAAGGACGCGAGCTCGACCAGATCGCGAACCTGATCGAGTTGATCAGGCGCGATCCCGGCTCGCGGCGCCAGATCGTCTCGGCCTGGAATCCCGGCGACATCGGCCGGATGGCGCTGCCGCCCTGCCATCTGCTGTTCCAGACCTATGTCGCGAACGGGCGCCTGTCGCTCCAGCTCTACCAGCGCAGCGCCGACGTCTTCCTCGGCGTGCCCTTCAATATCGCGAGCTACGCATTGCTGACGCACATGCTCGCCCAGCAATGCGGGCTCGAGCCCGGCGACTTCGTCTGGACCGGCGGCGATTGCCACCTCTATTCGAACCATCTCGATCAGGCCCGCGAACAGCTGAGCCGCGACACCCGCGCCCTGCCGACGCTGACCCTGCTCCGCCGCCCGACCGACATCGGCGACTATCGCTTCGAGGATTTCGAGATTTCGAATTACGACCCGCATCCGCACATCAAGGCCGAGGTGGCGATATGATCGCGCCCCGGGTCGAGCTGGTCGTCGCCGTTGCCGACAACGGAGTGATCGGCAAGGACGGGACGATGCCCTGGCACCTGCCGGCGGACCTGCGCCAGTTCAAGGTCACCACGATGGGCGCGCCGATGATCATGGGCCGCAAGACCTTCGAGAGCCTGCCCGGCCTACTCCCGGGCCGCGAGCATATCGTGCTGACCCGTGATTCGAAGTGGAAGAAAAAGGGCGCCAAGGTCGTCCACGACGTGGCGGCGGCGCTCGCCGCCGCCGCCGGGGACCGCGTCTCGGTGATCGGCGGCGCGGAGATCTACCGCCTGTTCCTGCCGATGGCCGAGCGGATACACCTGACCGAAATCCATTTTTCGCCAGAGGGCGACACCATCTTCCCGCAGCTCAACGGTCAGGAATGGCATGCCCGGCGCGGGGACCGGCAGCCCGAGGAAGACAGCCATCCCGCCTACACCTTCGTAAGCATGACCCGGAAGAGCTAGCGGCCCGGGCGGCTCAGGACGGGGCCATTTCCAGCCTTATCGTGAGGACGACGAATTCGGCCGGGCGGACGGGGGCGACGCCAATGCCGACGATGAGGATATTGTCGAGCAGATCCTGCGCGGTCATCGTCTGGCCCAGTCCGCACGTCACGAAAAAGGCGTCTTTCGGCCTGTCGCCCATCAGGGCACCCTGCCGCCAGACATTGGTCAGGAAATTCTCGATCATCGCCCGGACCTTGATCCAGGTCGAGGCGTCGTTCGGTTCGAAGACGAACGGCGCGATCCCCGGTCTGATCGATTGTTCGAGCCAGATCAGGGTTCGCCGGACGGACACGTAGCGAAAGTCAGCGCTGTTGCCGTCGAGCGTGCGGGCGCCCCAGACGAGCGTGCCCCGGCCCGTGAACGAACGAATCGCGTTGACCGAAAGGCCGCTCGGCGGCGCGTTCAGATTCTCCTGCTCGGCGTTCGAATAGCGCACCGCCGGCGCC